>CAZRXE010001102.1:0-13601 GCA_964603695.1 uncultured Heliomicrobium sp. | reverse complement strand
GAGATCTTCTGCCCGTATTTCTGTTTGATCGGCCAGAGCAGTCGTCGTGCCTTGTCCAGGTTGCCGTTGTCAGGCCAACTGTTGAGCGGCTCAAAACGTTGTTGCCCCCCTCCCGCGCCGCCACGACCATCGGCCACACGATATGTGCCGGCACTATGCCAGGCCATGCGAATGAAAAACGGCCCGTAGTTGCCGTAATCAGCCGGCCACCAGGGCTGCGAAGTCGTCAAGGCTTTTTTGATGTCCGCTTTAACGGCCTTGAGATCGAGTTTGGCAAACTCTTTAGCGTAGTCAAACTTTGCGCCCAGCGGATTGGAATCAGCGGAATTTTGTCGAAGCGGCGTCAGGTCGAGTTGTTCAGGCCACCAGAACTGTGGCGACTGAGCGTTCGCTTGATACGTCGCCATCAACGATAGCGCGGCAACAGCGAAAGCAGCGAGCAATGTTTTCAGGTGTTTGTTCATAGACTTCTCCTTGATCAAACGGAAAAACCGTTTGGCTTTATGTGTACGACTTTCTCTTTCAACCGAAGTCCGCCGGAACTTGCTGACGACACATTGCAGCTTTTGACTAAACATGGCGCTCTGTTTACCATAGCGCCCTTTTCCAGGTAGGAAAGCCTTTGGCCGGCAAGCCGCAGGCAATCATGCCGGAAACCCATTGGATTCGGTTTCGGATTCAATCTGACGCCTTTAGCAATTTCGGTTGTGCCAACTTCCACAAGATTGCTGAAGGCGTTCGCATTTTATTGGCCAAGAAAAACCGGTTTAATCACTGAGCGAATAAAGCCCTTTTTGGAAACGTCCGGCGTGTGATCTCTCAGCGCGCGCCAGAGTTTCAAACCATTCAGCAACTTCTTCAAAACCTTCTTCACGCGCGGTGCGGGCAAAGCCCGGATACATTTCCGTGTACTCGTAAGTTTCGCCCGCGACGGCGGCTTTCAGGTTAAGCCCGGTATCGCCAATCGGTTCGCCGGTGGCCGGATCACCGACTTCTTTCAAAAAGTCCAGGTGGCCGTGGGCATGTCCGGTTTCGCCTTCGGCGGTGTCGCGAAACAAACCGGCGATATCGGGGAAACCTTCAACGTCGGCCTGCCGCGCAAAATACAAATACCGGCGATTCGCTTGGGATTCGCCGGCAAAAGCGTGTTTCAAATTTTCGTGGGTCTGCGTACCTGCAAGAGCTGGCATGTCATTCCTCCTAGGGTTGTTGTGAATTCTGAAGTGAGTAAGAAAAAAACTTAACGGGCTTTGAGCGTTCGCGCCTGCTTTACGGCTAGCGCCGGTTTTGCCTGACAGGCTTTGCAAACGCCGACAAAATCCAGGCGATGTTGCTCGATTTGGAATCCGTCCGCCCCTGATGCGTGCGCAACCAGCGCCATCAGCTTTTGTTCCAGTTCCATTTCAACATCGGCAATCCCACTGCAAATGCGACAGACCAGATGGTAATGCGCATCCTTTACCGTCTCGAAGTAAGTGATCGCCATCCCAAAATCCAATTCGCGCACGAAGCCTTGCTCCGCCAGCACGCGCAGATTTCGATAGACCGTCCCCAGGCTTAAACGCGGATGACGGCGCTTGACGGATTTGTAAACCTCTTCCGCCGTTAAATGCCCGCCCTGCCCTTCGATGGCATCAAGGATCGCCTGACGTTGTTTTGTGTTTCGGTAGTTCATTAACGAAATTTACAGTCGCGCATCTTAGTCACCGGATCGTGGTCTGTCAATAATCAATAATAAGAATAATTACTGATAAGAAGTAAGTACAAAAAACGGCTTCGCCGCGTTACCGGTCGAAGCCACTTTTTGATTTTTCTTTGCGTCTTAAGCGGTGAAGGAACTGCCACAGCCGCAGCCACCGCTGGCATTCGGGTTGTTGAAGGTGAAGCCCGAACCCATCACGCTGTTGACGTAATCAATCTGGACGTTTTCCAGATACTGCGCGCTGAACATGTCCACGAACACGCGCAGGCCAGCGGCTTCGACCACTTCATCAGTCGCTTGCGGCGCTTCTTCAATGTTCATGCCGTATTGGAAACCGGAGCAGCCGCCCGGAACCACGCGAACACGCAAGCCGCCGTCGTTGCCGACGTTTTCAGCTTCGATAAATTTCTTCACTTCGCTTGCGGCAGTTTCAGTCAATGTCAGTGTCATTATTTTGATTCTCCTTTTGAAGATGCTGACAAGCTCGACGCCTGTCCAGGGTTAATTGATAAGTGCGGAGCCGACGCTGCAAACAACGCGGACTCTAAAAAACTATCGCTTCAGATTCAAGACCGGCAAAGCCTTGTTATTTTTGATCGCCGCGATGCTCACCTGCGCGGCAACGTTTTGCGCCACCTGCATGAAAGCTTTCGCCTGCGGACTTTGCGGATCGCTGACGACCACGGGAATTCCCAAATCGCCGCCTTCGCGAATGCTCATGGCAATGGGAACCGCGCCCAGAAACGGCACATCGTACCTGGACGCCAAGGCTTCGCCGCCGCCGTTGCCGAAGATAAAATACTTTTCGCCGTGGGCGCACTCAAAATAACTCATGTTTTCCACCACGCCCAGCACAGGCACGTGCAGTTGATCGAACATGTTGTAAGCCTTACGCACATCGCCGAGCGCCACTTCCTGCGGCGTGGTCACCAGCACCGCGCCAGCAATCGAAACCATCTGCGCCAGGCTCAATTGCACATCGCCTGTGCCCGGCGGCATGTCCACGACCAAATAATCCAGCTCGCCCCATTCGACATCGCGTAAGAACTGTTGCACCGCCGTGGAAAGCATCGGCCCACGCCAAACAATCGCTTTGTCGCCGGGGTTGAGCAAGCCGATGCTCATGGTTTTGACACCGTGATAAACCGGGGGCAACAGCTTTTCGCCGCGCACCAAAGGCATATCTCGCCCGCCCATCATAATCGGCACGTTCGGGCCGTAAATGTCCGTGTCCACAATGCCTACGCGCGCGCCCATCAAACTCAGCGAAACCGCCAGATTCACGGCCACGGTGGATTTGCCCACGCCGCCTTTGCCGGAACTGACGGCGATGATATGGCCGATGCCGGCAATCGCGGCTTTGTCCATCGCGCCGCGCGCTTTGGGCACTTCGGCGTCCATTTTGACTTCCACGCGCTCAACGCCCGGCACGGACATCACAGCCTTTTCGGCTTGAAACTTCAGTTGATCGCGCACCGGACAGGCAGGCGTTGTCAGCACGAATCGAAAGCTGACGATGCCGCCGCAAATCGTCATGTCGCGAATCATATTCAGCGTCACGATGTCTTTGTGCAGATCGGGGTCTTTCACCATCCGCAGTGCATCGAGAATAACTTCTTGTGTAATTTCTTGAGTTACGGTTTCTATCATTTCAAACTCTTGCTCACTTGCTCTTCGATTTTTTGGAAATCTGTGTCAGTTGGCGCGGGACAACGCGATACTCGCATTGCTGCGAACCGTCAGCGATCCGGCATTCACGCGTCACCTCGCAATCGAGCGCCTCGCGGTAAACACGAATCTCTTCTTCGCAAACATGCGGGTAAGCAACAGCCACGCTTTCCGTCGGACAATTGCGCTGGCGCAAACGATACGTACCGTCTTTCAATCGCTGCACATCCGCCAGATAGCCTTTGGCATTGATGACTTCGGCCAGCATCTTCACGCGCTGATCGAAGTTCAAATCGCCGAACTGCACTTTCAGTTGCGCAATTAGTTCATCCGCGCGGGCGCTCAACACCTGCTGCAAAGCCGCATCGCCAAACTGTCGCTGTACGTGAATCAACACTTCCCTGGCGAATTCGTCGTAAATGTGCGGAAACAGACAGCGCGCTTTATCCGTCAACCGGTAAATGAATCGCGGACGCCCGCGTTCGTGCCGCTCTTGCTCAAAACTAACGATCCCATCGCTTTCCAGCAATCCCAGATGACGCCGGACGCAGACTTTGGAAACTTCCAACTCCTGCGCCAATTGCTCGACACTCATCACGCCATGGGACTTCAACAGATCGAGAATTGCACTTCTGGATTCTTTCAGGATGTTTTCGACGGCAGATACTGACACGAGCCGGATGATAGGAATCACTGCCGATTTTGTCAACCAAACTGTTTCTAAAAGATTATCGGCCAAATAATGTCTCTTGCGTGGTTAAAGCAACGGCGAGTAGCTTAGCGGCATTATGACCAATTACGACCTAATCATCCTGGGCGGCGGCCCGGCAGGCATGAGCGCGCTGCTGTGGTGCAAGTCTCTCGGCCTCAAAGCCGTGCTGCTGGAACAAGCCTATGAACTCGGCGGGCAGTTGCTGCAAATGTTTCATCGCGTGATTGATTATCCGGGCTTGCTGCCGGAAAACGGGCGTGCCTTGCGCGACCACTTTCAGGCACAGTTGAACGAACTGAGCTTGATATATCAAACCGACTGCTTACTCGAAGACATCAACCTGCGCGAGCCAAACTTGCGCTGCAATGGCGAAATGCTTGTTGGCCGCGCTTTCATTCTGGCCACCGGCGCACGCAAACGCCGTTTGGGCATTCCCGGCGAAGACAAATTCTCAATCCAAACCGGTGTCAGTTTTTCGGCCACGCGCGATCACAGTTTGTACGCGGGCAAAAATGTTTGCGTCGTCGGTGGCGGAGATTCGGCGGTGGAAAACAGTTTGATCCTGTCGCGCGTTTGCCCGCAGGTGACGTTGATTCATCGCTCCGATCAATTCCGCGCCCGCCCGGAATGGCTGTCGGCGGCGCGCGAAACATCGAACATTACTTTTCTGACAGGCTTTGAAGCCGTAACCATCGAAGGTCAGGAGCGCGTGGAGCGTTTGATTGTCGAAAGCGTCGCGTCACGTGAACGCCGTGCGATTCCCACCGAAGGCGTGTTCGTCCGCGTCGGAATTGCGCCGAACACCGAAGCCTTTCGCGGACAGATCGAATTGGACGCCGCCGGCTACATCAAAACCAATCGCCGGCAGCAAACCTCTGTGGAAAGAGTTTTCGCTGCCGGCGATGTCTGCAACCCAGTTTGTTTGAGCGTGGCCACAGCCACGGGGCAAGGCGCAATCGCCGCCAAAGCCGCCGCTTTATTACTCAAACTTTCGTAATTCAAGTTTGGCGATGGCTTCGCGGTGAACTTCGTCCGGGCCGTCGGCGAAACGCAGCGTGCGCTGATGCGCCCAGGCGTTGGCCAGATGAAAGTCCTGACTGACGCCTCCGCCGCCGTGCGCCTGCAAAGCGCGGTCAATCACGCGCAAAGCCATGTTTGGCGCAACCACTTTAATCATCGCAATCTCGGCTCGCGCGGCTTTGTTGCCGACGGTGTCCATCATGTAAGCCGCTTTGAGCGTCAGCAGCCGCGCCTGCTCGATTTCCATTCGCGCATTGGCGATGTCGGCGCGGATGGTTCCCTGTTCGCCCAGCGTCTTGCCGAAAGCCACGCGCTGTTTGACACGTTGGCACATCGCTTCCAGCGAACGTTCGGCCATGCCGATGCTTCGCATGCAGTGATGAATTCGCCCCGGCCCCAGACGGCCTTGCGCAATTTCAAAACCGCGTCCTTCGCCCAGCAGCATGTTCGAGGCCGGGACGCGCACGTTTTCAAACGTCACTTCGGCGTGGCCGTGCGGCGCGTCGTCGTAACCGAAGACGTTCAACATCCGCTCGACTTTCACGCCCGGCGCATCCATCGGAACCAGGATCATGGATTGCTGTTTGTGCGTCGGCGCGCTTGTGTCGGTCTTGCCCATGAAGATGGCGATTTTGCAGCGCGGATCGCCCGCGCCCGAAGTCCACCACTTCCGCCCTTTGATGATGTAACTATCGCCGTCTTTCTGAATCAAAGAGCGAATGTTGGTGGCATCGGACGAAGCCACTTCCGGTTCGGTCATCGCGAAACAAGATCGGATTTCGCCTTCCAGCAGCGGTTGCAGCCATTGTTGTTTTTGTTCCGCAGTGCCGTAGCGAACCAGCACTTCCATATTGCCCGTGTCCGGCGCGGAGCAGTTGAAGACCTCCGCCGACCACGGCACGCGACCCATGATTTCGCACAGCGGTGCGTATTCCAGATTGGTCAGCCCCGCGCCCATCTCGCTTTCGGGCAAAAACAAATTCCACAAGCCTTCGGCTCTGGCCTTCGGCTTCAGGTCTTCGATGATTTGAATCACCTTCCAGCGTTCGCCCGTATGGTTTTGTTCGTAGTAAGTGCCTTCGTTCGGATAAATGTACTCGTCCATAAAGGCCGAGAGTTTTTTTTGCAGATATTTGACCTTGTCGGAATATTCAAAATTCATGCGAATGATCCTTTGAGTTATTTGATTTGAGTTGTTCGACAGTGGCGCTGCTGACCGGGTAGGCGGAGCGCCCGACATCACTTGATCCACGCCTACCTCATAATGCTTCCGTAGTACCGCCATTGTGCCAGCCCAGGCCGTGTAGCGCCAGAAAAACCCGTTGGATTTTCTCCTGTAGCTCATCTTACAGGCCGCTTGTGACTGCCCTTGCAGCCATCATTCATTACTTCGAGTATCTTTCGCCCGTCAGAGGTAGGAAGCGGAAACACAAAACGAAAACAAGCCTGAAGAGAACTCTCCCGACCTGCTTCGCGGGAAAAAACTTTTTATGCATTCAAGCTTTCACGTCGTCTTTCCGCTTATTGAGGTGGAAGTCACATGAGTGGCTTTAACAGTCAACGCAACTAACTCGAACCAAACGGCGAAGCGCTGCGGTTGCATCTTGGCCAGGATCACCGTGAACTTCGCAATCAGCTTTTTAACCCGCAGCAACAAACATCAGTCAGCCTTCCACGCATAAGGAGAAAAATGAAAAGAACGTCCACATTGCTCGTCGCTTTAGCCATCATTCTCGGCTTGATTGGACAAACCTCCCCATTGACGCCCGTGCGGGCGCAGAACGAGGCGCAACAGCAGGAACGAGGTCGCGGCAAAATCCTCGCCAGTTACCGCGAAGAACCCGCAGCCAACAATCAAAATCTCGCTCAAAGCACGCGCCAACGTCCTGACTGGGTCCAAGAGGCATTAACTCGCAGCGTCGCTTTTCTCGAAACCAGTGCAGTGAAAACGGCCAACGCCAAACAACGCGCAGCACAAACCAATTTCGCCTTGCTCAGCGCCGAACAGGATGATTTGGGACTGACCCATTTGCGCCTGAAACAGTTGCAAGACGGCGTGCCTGTTTTCGGCACGCAGATCATCACGCACCTGGACGCCAAGGAAGTCGTCGTTGTCACCGGGCGGCGTTTTGAGACAACAACGGCCAAAACCAAAGCAGCCATAGAACCGGAACAAGCCGTGATCGCAGCCAAAATCGCGCTCAATTACGCAGGCGAATTCGCCCGCGAACCGCAAGCCGAGCTTGTCCTGTTGCCGAATGAATTTTTTGGAGAAGACGGCGACACGGGCTTGACGCTAACTTACCGCGTTGAATTGATGATCGAAGACGGCACCGCCAACACCGCGCGCCACCAGTATTTCATCAATGCGCAGGATGGCAGCGTCGTCTGGAATTTCAATTCGCTCGAACAAGGCACTGGACGCGGGCTGTATAGCAATCCCGTCACGATCAACACCGATCTCGTTTCTACATTTCCGCTGCCACGCTATGAAATGCGCGATAACGCGCGGGGCGGGATGTTCACGACAGATTTGAATAACGCCACGTCCGGCGCGGGCACTATCTTTTCGTCAAACCTGATTGATTTGTGGGGCGACGGCACGCGTACCAACGATCAATCCGCCGCCGTGGACGCGCATTTTGGCGCGGCCCTGACCTGGGATTATTACCTGTCTCGCTTCGGCCGGCGCGGCATTGATGGCAGCGGATTTCGTATGCGCAGCCGCGTGCATTACGGTAGCAACTACTGCAACGCTTTCTGGAACGGCGTCGAGATGACCTATGGCGATTGCAACAATTCGCCGCGCAATGCTTTCGTCACGCTGGATATTGTCGGCCACGAAATCACGCACGGTCTGACGGAAAAAACCGCCGATTTGGTTTACGCCAAACAATCCGGCGCGCTCAACGAATCGTTCTCGGATATTTTCGGCACGATGATCGAATATTATTCCGGTCGAACGCCCGATTATTTGCTGGGCGAAGACACCGGCAGCGCTTTCCGCAGCATGGCGAATCCGACGGCTTACGGCCACCCGGATCATTACAACAATCGCAACTACAAAACCGGCTGCACGCCGAACAGCAACCTGAACGACAACTGCGGCGTTCACAGCAACAGCGGCATCCAGAACAATGCGTTTTATCTGCTGGCGCAGGGCGGCACGAACACGACCAGCGGCATTTCCGTCACGGGCATTGGACGCGCCAAAGCCGAACAGATTTTTTATCGTGCCTTGACCGTTTATCTCGGCCCGAATGCCAAATTCTTTGACGCTCGTTTGGGAACCCTGCTGGCAGCCAGAGATTTGTACGGCGCATCCAGCGTTGAACACGCGGCAGTGGCCAAGGCCTGGGAAGCGGTCGGCGTAAAGTTCGTCGTTTACGGCGCGATTTATGCCAAGTGGATCAGCCTGGGTGCGGAAGAAGGTCTGCTCGGCAATCCTCTGACGGACGAACTGGGCACGCCGGACGGCATCGGACGTTTCAATCACTTCGAGGGTGGTTCGATTTACTGGACGCCTTCAACGAACGCGCACGAAGTTCACGGCGCGATTCGCGACAAATGGGCGAGCCTCGGCTGGGAACGCAGCTTCCTCGGCTACCCGTTGACGGACGAAACCACCACGCCGGACGGCGTCGGACGCTACAACCACTTCCAGGGCGGTTCGGTTTACTGGACTCCTTCCACCGGCGCGCACGAAGTTCACGGCGCAATTCGCAACAAGTGGGCGGCGCTGGGTTGGGAACGCGGGCCGATGGGTTATCCGGTCAGTGACGAAATCGTCACGGCGGACGGCACGGGTCGCGTCAGCTTCTTCCAAAACGGCGCGATTTTCTGGCATCCGGCGTTGGGCGCATACGCGATTTACGGAGCCATCGGCGCGAAATACCGTTCCATCAATTATGAGCGCAGCAATTACGGCTATCCGCTGACTGATGAGCTGGGCACGCCGGATGGCGTCGGACGCTACAACCATTTCCAGGGCGGCTCGATTTACTGGACGCCTTCCACCGGAGCGCACCTGGTTTATGGTGCGATCCGCGACAAATGGGCCAGCCTCGGTTGGGAACGCAGCGTACTCGGTTACCCAACCTCTGACGAACTGCCCACCGCCGACGGACGCGGTCGCTTCAATTACTTTCAACGCGGCAGAATCTTCTGGTACCCCAATACCGGAGCCTACGTCGTCTTGAACTAACATCATCACGTCGCCCCAAAAACAAAGCCCGAATCGGAGAAATCCGGTTCGGGCTTTGGCTTTATTTAGTGAAGTTCGGCTCCGCTATTTGATAACGATTCGCACCGGATTGGCGGAACGCCCGCCGTAACGAAAGCGCACCACAACTTCGCCACGCCCTTTGAGCGATGACGGCAAGCGCAGATTCAATTGCGCCGCGCCCGCTGCCTGCTCGCCCGCATAAAGAACTTCGACAGGCATATCGCCCGCCGTCGCCTCAACGGCATTCAGCTCCAAGCCTTGCTGCCAGCCCTTGCCGAACAATGCCAAAAACACCTGCTCGCTTTCATCACCGACTTCAATCGGCACGGCGATGAATTTGTTTTGCGCGGGATCAAAGACCGCCAACGGTTCAAACCGTTGCCTGCCATCAGCACCAACACGAATCGCCACGCCCGCCGCCCAATCTTGCAAAGGCGAAACCTGGAAAAGATTCAATCCGGCAGGCATCCAATCCGCCGCCAAGACATCGGCTTTCACGTCCGCCAATTCGCGCGCCGCCGGCCAATCGCTGAAGGCCGGTTGCGGCGCGTCAAGCCCGCCGTTTTCCGCCGCCACAAAGTTGACGGTGAGCAAGGACTGCATTCCCGCTTCAAACTTTTGCCCCGGCGGCAAGGCCAGCGCAAAACCTATGTGCCCGTCCGCCGCAAACTTCGTGTTGACGCTGAGCGCGGCCTTTCGCGCGTCTTCGCCAAGCGTCGCCGACACGAAGCGCCATTGCCGCGCATCGAATTGCAAACTAAAACTGACGGCGTTCTCTTCGCCCTGCGCCAGCAATTCCACCGTTACGGCGCTGCTCTGCCCCGCGCCAAACGTCGGCGAACCGACGCGCAACAATCGCGGCCAGCCACTCGGTTTCAATAACGCCGACAAATTCGTCGGCGCAAAAGCTCCCGGCGCAATCGGCCCGGCGGCAGGCGTCAACGGATCCAGCCCGGCGGCATAACGCCCAGCCTGCACCCAATCGCTGACCGTGAGCGCGCCGTTGCCGAAGGTCGAACGCGGCGCGCAGTCCGCGCGTTGAAATTCGCTGCCCGGTTCCGGCGTCTGAGCGCCGGCGGCGAAGTTACCAACCAACACCCAATCGCTGACCGTAATTGCGCCGTTGCCGTTCGGACGCGGCGCAACATCGGCTTCAAAGCCGCGCGTGATCGTCACCGCGCCGCCCACGTAAGTTGCGCCCAGCAAATTGGCGTTCACATCAACAACCTCGCGCGGAATCGGTTGATCGCCGAAGTCCAGACTTGCCGTCGCCGCGCCGGTATTGGCCGCGATGGTGAAAGTAACGACGGCGAGTTGCCGCACGCCCGCGCCGAATTGCTGTCCCGAAGGCAGCGCCAGCACCAAGCCCACGCGCCCTGCCGTCGCCTGACTCAAATTCGGCGTCAACGTTGCGCCGGACGCACCGTTGCCCAGCGCCACTTGCGGATTGCTCAAAATCGCCGGATCAAACGTCAGGCTGAAGCCGAGCGCGTTTTCATCGCCTTGCGAAACCAGTTCAATCGGCACGGCCACGGTCGAGCCGACGCTGCCGGCGGCGGCCACCACGCGCAAGACGCTGTTTTGGCGCGGCTGCGCGATGTTTTGCACGGTCACGCTCTTGATGTCCGTATTGTTAGCCGGATTGGCGTCGCCGGTCGCCGCGCTGACGTTGGCGGTGCTGCGCAGCGTTGCGCCGCCGGCATTAGCGTTGATCTTCGCGACCAGCGTAACCGTCGCGGAACTGCCGGCGACTAGAGCAGAAAACGTCACAATGCGATTGTTGCCCGCGCCACCGCAAACGCCGCCGTTTGTGGTGGCGCAGGAAACAAACGTCACCTCCGCAGGCAGTGCCGCCGTCAGGTTCACGGCAAAGGCCGTGTCGCGTCCGCTGTTGGTCAGCGTGAATGTGAAGGTCAGATCGTCGCCCGGTTTGGGCTGCGCCGGCGTGATGGTTTGCGCAACGGCCACATCGGCCAGCGGCGCGGCATTGACCAGAATCGAAGCCGTTTCGCTAACGGCGCTGCCGCAACCGTTGGTCACCAGCGCCCAGTAATTGGCCGTGGCGTTGAGCGCTGGCGTAGTGAAGCTGCTTCCGTTTGCACCCGCGATGGACTGGGAAAAGTCGCCGCTCGCGCCGCGATACCATTGATAACGAATCGGCTGCACGCCCGTTGCCGTCACGTTGAGCGTTACCGCCTGACCCGCTCCAATCGTGCGACTGACTGGTTGCGCCGTGATGTTGAGCGGACAAACGTTGTTTGGAATCGCGCTTAAAAACAATCCGCGCCGCGACGTACCGGCCAGCAGCGTGTCGCCGTCCAGCGCCAATCCGCCGACGCGAATGTCCAGCAATCCGGCGTTGATTTGCCGCCAGCTTGCGCCACCGTCTTCCGTCAAAAACACGCCGAGAAAACTGCCCGCGTAAAGTTTGCCGCCGCTCACCGCGAACGTACGCACAGCCAATCCCGACGGCAAGCCTGTGTTGACGGCGTTCCAACTTGCGCCTTGATCCGTGGAGCGAAACACGCCGCCATCCGTTCCGGCAAACAGCGTTGCGCCGTCATTGCCGACGGCCAGCGACAGAATGACTTGATTGCTCACCCCAGCCGTCACAGGCGTCCAGGTTTGGCCGTTGTTGATCGAACGGAACAGGCCGCCGCCGTTGGTTCCAGCCAGCATCACGCTTCCGTCCGCGTTGGCTCCCAAAGACAACACGCGCTGATTCGACAATCCCGCGCTGCTCCAATTCACGCCGTCCAGGGAGCGAAACACACCGCCATCCGTTCCGACCCACAACGTCGCGCCCTGCGTTCGCAGCGCATTGACAAACAGATTGGTCAAACCGGCATTGGCTGCGCTCCAATTTGCGCCGTTGTTCGCCGAACGAAAGACGCCTTGTCCGAACGCGCCCAGATAAACATTCGCGCCGAATTGCGCGAAGCCTTGCACGCTTGGCGATGGCGGCAAGCCCGTGTTGGCTTTCGTCCAACTCTGGCCGTGATCGAGCGAACGCAGCACGCCGCGCCCCAAAGTTCCGGCCAGCAAGGTCGCGCCATTCACCGCAACGGTGTTGATGAGCTTGTCTTCCTCGGCCAGACCAACGTTGGCTTCCGACCAGCTTTGCACGTTGTTGGTCAGCAGAAACACGCCCAGGCCGCCCGTTCCGGCAAACAGATTCGTGCCGTTCAAGGCGAGCGCAGCAATGTCCGTGTTCGTCAGACTGTTGTTGAAAAATTTGAAGGTGCGCCCCTGATCGGAGGAAAAGAGCATCCCGACGCCGAAGCGCCCGCCCGCATAAACATTGTCTCCGCTCGCGACCAGCGACTGAATAAAACCCGCAGTGCGAGTGCGTGTGAAGGTCAGGCCGTCATCCGCCGAGCGAAACAGACCGGAACTTCGGGCCACCACCAAACTGTCGCCGCTGACGACGATCCGACCGGGAGCGAAATCGTTGGAGAGTCCGGCGGAGACGATGGCCGTCCAACTCGCTGCATTCTCATTCAGCCGGAACAAGCCTCGCGGCGTCACGGCAAACAGCGTCCCGCCTTTCACGGCGAAACCGCCGATTGCCGGATAAGTCGTTCCATCGTCGCTGGGCAAACCGGCGTTGATCGGCGTCCAGCTTTGCCCGTTGTCGTTGGAACGATAAACGCCCGCGCCGCTGATCCCGTAAAAAGGTCTTCCGGCTCCGGCATAAAGCGCGTTGCCGACCACCGCGAACTGCAAAAAATTATCGGTCGGCAAACCATTGCTCGACGCCGTCCAGGTGCGGCCTTGATCGGTCGAACGATGGACGCTGATTTCATTCCCGTTCTCAATCACGGCTCCGGCGAAAAAGGTCGTTCCGCTGACGCCGAAGCCTTCAATGAATTTGCCTTCCAATCCGGTGTTGGCCGGCGTCCAGCTTTGGCCGTTGTCCGGCGAACGGTAAACGCCGCCCGACGCTGAAGTCAGCGTCACGCCGTTGTTGCCGGCCACCGCTCCGATGTAGGTCACGCGCAAGCCCGCGCCTGAAGACGTCCAGCTTTGCCCTTGATTGATCGAACGATAGAGATTGCCGCCAAGCGTTCCGGCCAGCAGCGAAGTTTCCGTCGCCGCCAGTGATTTGGCCGTCAGTTCGCCCAAGCCTTGATTGGCCAACGTCCAGCTTTGCCCGTTGTCCGTCGAACGATACACGCCGTTGCCATGCGTTCCGGCATACAAGATTCCGTTTTTGACCAGCAGCGATTCGGTAAAGAAGCTTCCGACAGGTTCAGCAGTCCGCGTCCAACTCA
>CAZRXE010001101.1:0-2620 GCA_964603695.1 uncultured Heliomicrobium sp. | reverse complement strand
TGTTTTTCCTTATTCGCTTGAATACTAAGTCCCAGTTTTGAGGGGCAATGCGAATGAATGATCCCACTTCCTGAACACCTGCACCAGAATCAGCGGCAAGTTGCACGAGTTTATCTTCGTAAAACTTATCGCCTTCGCCATAACCAAGAACATAAATAGGTATATATTCCTTCTTAGCTCTCTCAAGAAGTTGCGCAAATGTTATCTTGCCGCTATTACTATCTCCATCAGTAAGACAGACTATAACTTTGTACATCTCATCATCTAGGTAGTGAAATTGATCCAAAGCAACACTTAAGGCCCCCCATAACGGCGTAGCATCTCTAGGTTGCTTGCTTCTTATTTCGGCTTTTAACTCTTTGGATTGGGAGTCCGTCCACCAAATATCCCCCTCAGGACTTCTGAGAAAATCTTCCTCCGATGCCCGCCCCCCTGAAAATGGCAGAACAGCCATCATCATTCCATCGTCTCTTACGGCGTCAATAAATGCAGTTACAGCTCTTTTAGAAATGGTGGACTTCGTGAGCAATCTAGAAGCTGTGTCACGCACACCACTATCCCCATCCATTGAACCACTATTATCCAAAACAATGACAGTTTGAATAGCTCGTGCCTTAATTTCACTGACTACATTAAAAGCAGTTGCTTCACGCCTCTTACCATCGTACGATTCATGTATAGTAAAATTTCTGGTGGTAATGTTATCGACATAAGACTCACGTCCTTTTTTATCAACTAACGTTATTGTCGCCCATACAACAACGTTCCCTTCGACCAAGCCGACATTCAGGCCACCAAAATGAATGCCAGGTTCTTTATTGATAATCGAGATTGACTCGCCTAAAGAAGGATTAGAAGGATTGGTTACTGAAGGAATTGGGAGAATAACCTCTCCCACCATGGCCGGAGATTGCCTGCCCAAAGCCATCTTACTCGATAGCGACGGCCAGTTATACCTGTGAAAACTACGATAACCCAATATCAGCAGTAATAAAAAACCTGGCCCAAAAACCCAGGCAGCGTTCTTAATTACATACCAAAGAGTATACCTAGAGGCTTCCCAGAGATAAAATTTTGCAGTTTCAAATTCTTGCATATGACCCCTTTTATAGCTAAAAAAGCATTGGAGGAAACATTATACAGCGGTTCTCGCTGGAATAAGAATGCCTAAACTGCTCGCGATCCTGTAAACATTGACCCTGAGCGAGAGCAGTCTACTTACTCGAATGAAATCCGCTGTAAGCAGAAAAGGTCACAGGAGATTTATAATACTAAAAAGCGCCAAAAGTAATAACGCCACCATAAAAGCGGAAGATGAATATCGCTCCAGTCTCGAAAGTGCTTCATTGCTTATTCTCGTGCGCGGTGAATTTATATCCTGCTCTAAGGCAATATGAGGCATTACATAAACTGAAAGCACTATTGAAATAAGGAAGCAAATCAGCGAACCTATAACAAGATAGATACATTTTGGCGTCTTAAAAATCTTTTCGAGAAATGTGCAAATAACAACTATCGAAGCAGAACTGAGAGTAGTAAGGTGCTTATACACTTCGAAGAGTAATTTTAGTGACTCCCTCTTGGCAGTCTCATCCAGTTCAACTTTCTTCTCTGATGTAGCCATCTTCCTCCGGTATTTGTATTACAGCAATAGAGTTGGCGTTAGCCTTGTAGAAAAAGATACTAAAGATGCAGGGCGAGGGAATTTTGGGACGAGATAATTGAAAGGTCAAGGACTCGAATCGCCTCAATAAAAATCTAAACGAAAACACGCCGTTGCTCGAATTGAGATTTGTAGGGATAATTTCGTTTGTCGTAGTGAATAAAATGCGGCAAGCAATCGCCGCACTCCATCAATTTCAGGATTGGCCGAAAGAGAAGAAGGAAATTTTGCGGCACTCTTTCCATCGGGCAAGATTTCCGCATTCTCAAGTTCAGCGGTAGCCAGGTCCGCAGGACCAGAACGCACACGTTCCCAAGTTTTGTGTCAATCTGATGATTTCATAGAAACAATGGCCGAAAAACAACATTACTTCTCCGGCACGAAATGGGAGCCGATTGTCGGGTATTCGCGGGCGATTCGGATCGGCGGGCAAGTCTTCGTCACCGGCACGACAGCGACCAATGAACAGGGCGAGATTGTCGGCATCGGCGATGCTTACGCGCAGACGGTGCAAGTCATACGCAACATCGAACGGGCGCTCAATGCGCTCGGCGCGGAATTGAAAGACATAGTGCGAACGCGAATGTTCGTCACGGACATTGCGCGTTGGGAAGAGTATGGCCGGGCGCACGGCGAATTTTTCCGGGACATTCGCCCTTGCGCCACAATGGTCGAAGTGCGGCGGTTGATTGACGACCGCATGCTGATCGAAATCGAAGCCGACGCCGTCGTGCAATAACCTTTCGCAAAATCCTTATGCCTAAATTTCCTTTGAAGACTCCTCTCCGACCGGCAGTCACGGTCAAAAGCGCCGAGTCAGGGGAACTCGTTGAAGAAACGGAAGACGCCGCAGCGGATTCCGGCGTCACCGCGCGGTATTTGTTTTGGCGCGCGATTTTCTGGTTGATGGTCGCCTTCGGCATTCAAACATTGGCCAGTTTGATGCCGGACGTGATC
>CAZRXE010001100.1:0-4460 GCA_964603695.1 uncultured Heliomicrobium sp. | reverse complement strand
AGCATCGTCAGCGATGCCACGCGCTGCGGCGCAAGGTCGTACAGGTTCAACACCACGCCGCCGCCCATGCTGAAGCCCAGAAAATGCGCGCGTTCGATCTTCAGTTCGTCGAGCAGATTGAGGACGTAGCGCGCGTGTGTGCGGAAGTCATAATCGGGAATGTCGCGCGTCGAAAAGCCGAAGCCGGGCAAGTCCACAATGATGAGTCGGTGCGAAGCCTCGAGCCGTGGCGCAAGCCGCCGAAAATCCGCCGCCTGCCCCGGACTACCGTGAATCAGCACGATGGGCAAGCTTCCGTCCGCGCCGTGTCCGCGATCTTCGTAAGCAAAACGAATTTTTTTATTCAACGTGCGTTCGCCGGCCAGGGCGTTGACGCTGACGGCGCAGCAATGCGGCGGAGGATTGTCCGCCGGTTGCAGCCAACGCCAGACGTGCGCGCCGGCGACAATCAACAGGTATACGGCCAGCAATCGCCAGCGCCAGCGACGCCACCACAACCGCAATTTTCCGGGGGAAGATTTCATTGTTTCGCTCTGGGCAGAATTTGAATCGCGGCCTCGCCTTCGCGGCAGGGCGCGTGCGGATGATAGCTAAACGTGACGGAATCGGAACCCACTTTGATGCGGCTGAAGCTGACGGTTTCGGCATCCGGGCGATGCATGCAAATCGAGTACGCGCTCGGCGTGGGCTGATGGCTGCGGTGAAAACCATGCAGCGCAGCGGCGTCAATGCAGGGCAATTCGCCGAATCGCTGTCGGCGCATTTCAATCACGTTGCCGGAATCGAAGGAAGAAGAAGTCAGCGGCGTTCGCGCGTCGCCGTCGCGGTCAATCGCGCAATCGCGGCCATCCCATTGCACGATCAACGCCGCCGCGTTCGGCACAAGCGTCAGCAGCGTGAAGGGCTGAAATCGGTTCAAGTCCATTTCGGCAATGCGTTTGATGACTTGCTCGCGCGAACGGCAATCGGCCAAATCCATCAACAGCAATCCGCGACTGGTGAAGTCAGTCCCACATTTTGCTCGATAAAGATTCAACAGGCTGAGCGCGAGGCCGAATTCATTGACGCTGATCCAGGAACCGCCGAAATCACCGTCGCGCGGCGCGATGGTTTGCACGCCGCGAAGCTCCGTCACTTGCGGCGGCAAAGCAGGCCGGCGCGTTCGTCGTTCGTCGCGGTTGCAGAACAATTCGAAGCCGTCCGGTTGGTGAAGCCAGCTTACGGTACACATCACGCTTTGGCCTGCCAGTATTTCAACGTCGAAGGCGCGACGCCGAAGGCTTTCGGCAGTTCGACGCCTTGCACGCGCAGCAGCAGGGCCATCAGCGCGTAATGATGCACGGTGTGGCTGAGCAGAAACTGCAATTCGCGGCTGATGGAAGAACGGCTCCAGGCGGAAGTTTCCCGCGCCTGCTCGCCTTCCAACTTGACCAGCAACGGTTGCTCGCCGCTTGCCGTCCGCAATTCGCCGAGCCGGCGAATGATGCTTTCGATTTTGGCCGCTGCCGCCGCGCGGTCTTTTTCAATCAACTCGTTCCGTTCGCGGCAATCGTAATCAATCCTGCCCTCGCCGATTCCGCGCAGAAAGCCATCGTAAAAATCCAGGCAGTGGCGCAAATGGCCGCCCACGCCGGATTGCGCGATGCCATTTGGCGCGCAGGCAAAAAGCTGATCGTCAATGACCGCGAGCAGGTCCAGACCTTGTTCGAGCAGGTGAATGTTACTGCTTGTCATAACTTTTTCGTTTGAATCGAATGGGATGGATAAACCACCGGTTGGAAGCGTTCGTTGACCGCGCTCCACAGGCTTTTGGCCAGCAGCTTGCGGTCATCGGCCAGAATGGCGTCTTCGCCGTAAGTCACCGTCACCTCGAATTTCGACATCAGCGCCAGTTTCAGAAAGTGCGGCACGAAGTCCATATCGCCCCACCAGCACACAGCGGCGTGCGCGGGCGGTTCGGTGGGCGGCGTGCGATAACTGATGGCGGCGTAAGACACCGGATAGCCCGCGCGCGCCGCCGGTTCCAGCAACGCCGGGCTGAACGGCATGATCCTGTCGCCCATTGTGCTGGTTCCTTCGGGAAAGAGCACCACGCCGACGCCTTCATTGAGGCTTTCGTTAATCAAGCCGATGACGCGCGGAATGTCTTGAAAGTTTTTGCGGTCAATGAAAATCGTGCCCACGCCCGCAGCCAGTGCGCCCATGCCGGGCCAACCGGCAATGTCGTTTTTCGCGACGAAATTGCATTCCACGTGCGAAGCGATGGTGATGATGTCAACGTAGCTCAAATGATTGGCCACCAGAAAAAACGGCGGACGCGGCGGTTGGCCCTTGATGCGGATGCGCATGCCGATAATCAGCGCCAGCGATTTCGCCCAGCCGATCATAATGATTTTCCGCAACCAGCGCCGTGTTCGGCTGTGTTGCGGCAGCAGTCGTCGGCCCGCCAGCCAGATGCTTTGCATCAGGACGGTGGCGATGACCAAAGCGATGATACGAACTATCGCCCGAAGAATTCTGAACACGCTGACTTCATACCTCTCTTTCGGCGTTTAACCGCCGAAAAACATTCGTTGTGTTTGCCTGTCCATTTCAAACAAATCGAAGAGTACGAAAAAATCAATCGTCTTGAACGCGCGATCAATCACCGGCGGCCCGCAAACTTTCGCGCCCAGGCGCAAGTACGTGCGGAACAGGCGCGGCAGTTTGACTTCAAACGGAACGTCCACGGCAAATTCCGGCGGGTAACATTCCACTTCCGGTTTGGGCGGGACGCGGAAACGGTCGTGCAAGTGTCCGCCCTGTTCCAGCAAGTCCATCGTCAATTTGCCTTCGGCAGGGTCTTGGCTGGTCAGCGAACAGCAACCGAACAGAAAACGTTTGCGGTTGAACGCAATGTAGGAGGCCAGCCCTTTCCACAACAAAAACAGCACCTGCGTATTGCGGTACGCTTTGGCGATGCAGGCGCGGCCTAGTTCGATGGAATCTTCCAGCACCTCGACGGGCAGATGCGAAAGATCGAATTCCGCCGCCGAATAAAAGCCTTTGGCGGCGGAGGCCATCGCGCCGGTTTGCAGCCGGTAAGTGCCGACCACCTCTCCGGTGGCCTCTTCGATTACCATCAGATGGTGACAAGCCACATCGTACTCATCCAGGTCGCGTTCGGTTTGAAACGAAGATTCCAGGCCTTCACCCAGTTCCAGATTGAAAACATCGAACCGCAATTTCAGCACTGCGTCCAATTCTTCCTGATTACGGGCAAAACGAACCAGATACCTGCCTTCGCGCAACTCGCTCGGAGGCAGACTCTCAGGAAATCGCGGGTATTCGTGCTTTGTCAGCAAGGGGATCGTTTCTGCCAACATGGAACCCTCCTTTTGGATTGAACCTGATTGTGTTTGCAATTTCGTTTTTGGTGCGCAGCGGAGTATAGCCACTCGCTCAGGCCGCGTGAAGCCTTCCAGCCAGGCATAACGCACCAACCGCCCGCCGGATTAACAGCCCTTATATGACCTGCCGCGCGGCGTTTATTCCCGCGCGGTTTTCAAACCGAAAAGCGCGAAGCGTTGGAATATTCCTCGTTGCCGTTCGCATTACCCGCACGACTGAAATCGGCTTTCTCAAAGCGAAAGGGTTTTTATGCGAAAGAGTTTTTATGAATGCAGCAACCAAAGCAACTGAACACAATCATTCGCACGCGCAGAACCGCTTTGCCGTCATTCCGACGGCGGAACGGTTAGACGCCGACGCCGCGCGCAAAGGTCGCGGCATAACCATCGCCGTTTTGGATTCGGGCTTTTATCCGCATCCCGATTTGGCCAATCGCATTGTGGCGTTTCGCGATGTCGTCAATCCGAGAGCGGAGCTTGACGCCGCGCAACCGCCGCAAGCCTGGGACTGGCACGGCACGCAAACTTCCGTAACGGCGGCGGGCAACGGATTTTTGTCCGATGGCGTGTACAGCGGTCTGGCTTCGGAATCGCTGGTGGCGTTGGTCAAAGTCAGCGACCGCGGACGCATTAGCGATGAAAACATCGTGAGCGGATTGGATTGGGTAATCGCCAACGCCGACCGTTACAACATTCGCGTGGTCAGCATGTCGCTGGGCGGCGACGGCGAAGTTTCGTTTCGCGAAAGTCTGGTGGACGAAGCCGCCGAACGCGCCGTGCGCGCCGGTTTGACGCTGGTCGTGGCGGCGGGGAACGCCGGTTGCACCGCCGACCATCGCCCGATTCCGCCTGCTAATGCGCCTTCGGTCATCACTGTCGGCGGTTACGACGACAACAACGAATTAGACAATCGGGAGTTGGATGCTTATTGCTCCAGCTTTGGCCCGACGCTGGACGGTTTGCTGAAACCCGAAATCATTGCGCCCGCCATTTGGGTGGCCGCGCCGATTTTGCCGGGAACTGAAGCTTACCGTCGCGCTGAAGCTCTTTCGCAACTCGCCGCCGCGCCAG
>CAZRXE010001099.1:0-2451 GCA_964603695.1 uncultured Heliomicrobium sp. | reverse complement strand
ACCGTCACCGTTACCGACACTGACCGCCGAGCGATTTCGGGGCTTTTGCCTCAACAATTCGATCTGTACGAAGACAAGGTCAAACAGAACGTCGAATATTTCCGCCAGGAAGATGCGCCGGTCAGCGCGGGGATTCTTTTTGACGTTTCCGGCAGCATGCTCGGCAAGGTCAAACGTGCCGGGAGCGCTCTGGAAGCCTTCTTGCGCGCAAGCCGCAAGGACGATGAATTTTTCCTGCTCGGTTTCAACGAATCTCCAACCCTGCTGGCGCGTTCCGCCGATGCCAAGGGCCTGATGAACAAAGTCGGGTTGCTAAACGCTTACGGGCAGACCGCGCTTTACGACGCCGTCAGCGCAGGGTTGTCCGAACTAAGGCGAGGCCGTCATCGCAAACGCGCGTTGTTGGTCATTTCCGACGGCGAGGACAACGCTTCGCGGGATACGTTTTACGATATGCGCCAACGATTACGGGAAGAAGACGTGCTGGTGTATTGCATCGGCATCGGCGAGATTAAGGAAACCTCCGGCTTAGGTTTCGACAAACGAGGCCAGAAGATTTTGAACGACATCGCGCGCGTCACGGGCAGCAGCGCCTTTTATCCGCGCACAGCGATGGAGCTGGATGAGGCGATGGCGCAAATCGCGCTGGAACTGCGCCGGCAATATAACCTGGGATATTCGCCCACCAATCTTAATCGCGATGGAAAGTGGCGGAAAATCCAGGTGCGGTTGAATACGCCGGAAGAACGCGTGCGACTCACCGTGCGTTCGCGCGAAGGCTATTACGCGCCGAAGAAGTGACACGAATCGGATTGGCGTAAATCCACGGGCGCTGTTCGCCGTCGAGCGTCAGCCAGACTTCCGCCCTGTAAACTCCGGCTTCCGCCGCCGGAAACTCCAATCTGTCGGCGTCCGCTTGCTGAATAAGTTTGCCGTCACGGAAGAGTTTGATCGTTCCCGCCACGGGCACGGCCAGTCGCAGTTTCAGCCCTTTCTCGAACTTCACTTCATCGCCCATCACGCCCGCTAGTCTGCCATTGCGTTCGGCCAGGAAGACAAAGCCTGTCGCATCGCACAGCCAATCGTGCGCAACATAAGCGCGACCGGCGCGCAAAGCCTGCCGCACTGCGGCTTCATTCACTTCGCGGAGCAAAATGTGCGTGGCTACGAAATTCATGCTGCGCTCGTAAGGATCGAAATCCAGTTTGGCGATGACTTCGCCCGGCTGGCGACCTTTCAGCATTTCGGCGATGCGCGGAGCCTGCGCCGTGGTGAACTTGCGCGGCGGATCGGGAAACGCCGTGACTTCGACGGCGTCTTCGCTCAGAGCTTTGACGGTGAAGACTTGATTGTGATGGCAATCGTTGGCGGCCACGCCGGTCAGATGGTGCGCCGGCAAATCGCGATCCCATTTGGCGATGACCGTCGGCAAATAATCCTGCAACGCGCCGAAGGCTTCCGCCGGAAATTCGCGCAAAGCTTGTTCAAGTTGTTTGAGTCTGTCGGGATTGGTGAACGAGCCTTGCAGCCAGCGGACGAATTCGTTTTCGTCCAGCAAGTCCGAATGAATGTTGTAAATCTCCAGCCCGTCCAGCGCACCTGTTTCCCAATCGGCTTTTTCTTCCACGTGCGACAGGAAGATGTTGCCGGCATCCTGACCAGCGGGTTCTTTCACCAGCCGGACGTAGTCTTCGCGCGATTTGAAACTCTTGTTGATGTGCGACTGAATGATCGAACGTTGCGGATAGACCAGATAGCCTTCGCTTTCCGCGCCGGGAATGAACAACACGCCTTCGCGCAGCCCGCGCCAACTGTCATTGATGAAATCCTTCGGCGGGCGAACGTGATCGGTCAGCAGAATGATTTTGACGCCGACGGCTTTGGCTGCCGCCAGTAATTCAGGCCGCGTGCCGCCAGTGTGTGCGGAATCTTCGGCGTGGGCGTGCAGGATGGCTTTGTAATCATTTAAGCCTCTGGGCAGGCCGGTGCGCGACGAAACGTTGCGCCGCTGTTGCAGCTTTCGCCGATCTTCATTCACCGCGCGCAGCCGTTCCAGGCTCATCCTTTCGATGGTCGAATACTTGCGGCCAACTCCCAGTTTGGATTGAGTCGTCGCGGGCGTTGAGGGGAGCGCCAGGAGCGCGGAAAGTAATGCGAGAGAGAGGGAAAATCGGATCATCATTTTTGTGGCTCGGCCTCGAAAACGTGGGACTGCCCTTAAGCTTGTCCCCAATAGCGACAGGCTGAAGAACAGTCCCACGTTTTCATCGTTCAAGGCGCTATCAATTTCTACGCGCCGGGATGGGAGCGTCGCCGTTCTGGCCGTGGATGCGGGTCATCAGCTTGTTGTCGCTGCTGCGCTGGATTTGCCAGCTTCCCGTCGCCGCTTGCCAGATGCCGGCGTCCGCTTTGCCGTCGCCGTCGTAATCCGCCGGCACCGGCACATCGCTC
>CAZRXE010001098.1:0-5217 GCA_964603695.1 uncultured Heliomicrobium sp. | reverse complement strand
GTCAGGAACATCAGCTTGGCGTGCGGTTCGACAGCGACGGTCGAGTGTTGACGGCGGACACGAAGTTGATCCTGAATAAACACGCGCCGGAATCCGCCGCGACCGTTTCGACGCCTGGCGGCGGTTGGTGGGCGAAGCTGCCGAAATGGGGTTGGGCGGTGACGGCTGGCGGTCTGGTCGGGATGGGATTGCTGATGGTGTTGTTGCGGCGCAAACGCGCGCGCGCAGTGTTGGCGCTGGTTGCGCCGCAAGCTTTCGTGTCGTCGCCGGTAGCGAAGCCGGCAGCCGATTCATTGATCGTTCAACCATCGCCTTACGATTTGCCGCCGCTGGCCGCCGAGCCTGCGAGCGAGCCGCCGACCGTATTCGATTCGCACCCGCCGCGCCCGTTGCGCCTGGATGAGTCCGAATTCGGCACGCGGAAACTTCCAGGGACGAGTATTGACTCCGCTCAGCAGGTCTCTCAGCAGGCCGAATTGCCAACGCGCGTCCGGCGCAAGACGCAAATCCGCACGGAGTTTTCGCCGCCCGCCGCCGGCAAACCGAGCGCAGTGCTTCAGGCGGAAGAAGGCTCGCGCGCTGGCACGACTTTCGCAATTGAACAAAGTCCTTTTTGGATCGGTTCGGACGCGGCCAATCAATTGTGCGTGGAGGGAGACACTTATTTGTCAGGCTTTCACGCCTGCCTCGAATACCGCGACGGAACCTTGCTGCTTCACGACAACAATTCGACCAATGGAACCTTCCTCAATGGAGAACCTGTGAAAGAGACTCCGCGCTCGCTCGGTTACGGCGACCGTATCAAGGCTGGGCGTTCGATTTTTCAGTTGGTGAGAGGTTGAAAATCCTTGGGGTGTGATGATGACGACTTGTCACGTTTGTCGGGAACGAATTCAGCCGCAGGCCAAGTTCTGCGATCAGTGCGGGGCGACGTTGCAGGGGGCAGGCGGTACTGTATATGAATCCTCCGGGCGACAGGCGCGACGGACGCGGCGCTGGGTAATCGGCGGTGCGCCGGACTGCGATCTGGTCGTGCCGGATGCGAAGGTTTCCAGCCGGCATTGTCTACTGACTGAAACCGAAGATGGATTCGTTCTAGAAGACCTTGGTTCAACCAACGGGACTTTCGTCAATGACGTGCGGATTACAGCGCCTGTCAAAATCTCGCGGCGCGATGCGGTGACTCTTGGGCGTCATTTGCCAATGCCCTGGCCCGCTCCGGACTCGCCCAGAGCGCGAGACGATTCAGCGCCCGCCGGCGTGCGCGTGATACGCATCGGCAGCGAACCGGACAATGACGTGGTGCTGGATTACGCCATGGTTTCCGGCCATCACGCACGCATTCTGTTGAAAGACGGCGCGGCAATTCTGGAAGACCTCGGCTCGACCAATGGGACGGCCATCGGCAATCCCGGCAACAAAATCAAACGCAGTCCGCTGTCGGCCAAAGACGTGGTGTATTTCGGTTCGCTGCGCCAACCGGCGTCGCGGCTGTTGGGCGGCAAATTGACGCTCGGTGGCGGGCCGCAGGACGAGGTCGCCTTCAGCGGGCAAATCCTGAACATCGGGCGCGATCCGAGTTGTGAACTGGCGTTGGATTACCCGATGGTTTCCTGGCAGCACGCGCGGCTGTCTCGCGGCGGAAATCAAATCACGGTCGAAGACCTGGGTTCGACCAACGGCACATTCGTCAACGGGCAACGCATCAGCGGCGCGGTCGCGGTCAAACCCGGCGACATCATCGGTCTGGGCAGTTACACCTTTCGCCTGACTCGTTCGGGGCGGCTGGAAAAACGCGATTATCGCGGCAATCTGACCATCGAAGCCGCCGGCATCACCGTGGACGTTCCGAGCCGGCGACTGATCGAAGACGTTTCGCTGACGATCTATCCTTCGGAATTGGTCGGTCTGATGGGACCCAGCGGCGCGGGCAAAACCACCTTGATGAATGTGCTCAACGGCTACTCCAGGCCGAGCGGCGGCGAGGTGTTCTGCAACGGAACCAATCTTTATGCCAACTACGCCCAATTCGCCGGCCACATCGGTTACGTGCCGCAGGACGACATCATGCACCGCGATTTGACCGTCGGTCAGGCGCTCTATTACACGGCGCGATTGCGGCTGCCCAGCGATTACCGCGACGAGGAAATCCGCAAACTCATCGCCGGCGTGTTACGCCAACTCGGTTTGGAAGGCACTGAGAACGTTTTGATCGGTTCGCCCGAAAAGAAAGGCATCAGCGGCGGTCAGCGCAAGCGCGTCAATCTGGCGATGGAGTTGTTGACTGACCCTTCGGTGCTGATTCTGGACGAACCGACTTCAGGATTGTCTTCGACAGACGCTTTGATGGTGATGAAAGTGCTGCGCCAATTGGCAGATCAGGGCAAGACAATATTGATTGCCATTCACCAGCCAAGCCGGGAAGTTTTTCGCCTGATGGACAATCTGGTCGTGCTTGCGCCCGAAGCGAACGATCCGAAAATCGGCAAACTGGTTTATTACGGCCCGGCCTATCCCGACGCGGTTTACTTTTTCAATCCCAATCATCCGGGACGCCGTGCGAGCAAATCAGGCGATGCCGTCGAGCAGCAGCCTTCGCCTGATGAAGTGCTGGATGGATTGGCGCAAGCCGACGCCGCCGAATGGGGCAGGCGTTACGAAGCTTCCGATTACAAACGGCAGTACGTCGGCGAACGCGCCGGACGCAGCCCTGCGGACGCGGAGCCTGAGCCGCCCAAAACCAATCGCCGCTTCGGCCTGCTGCAATGGCGGACGCTGGTTCGGCGTTGTTTGGCGATTAAACTGAAGGATCGCTGGGGCACCGGAATTTTGTTGGCGCAAGCGCCGATCATCGCCGCGTTGATCACGCTGGTTTTCCGGCGTCAGGTGCGAATGAATCCGAGGCCTGACCTATCGGAGTTGATGCGGCTTGGCAACGCGCCGAACCCTTACGAACTGCAAGGGTATCTGGAACCCTTTTACAACACCTCGAACGCGGTCAGGATCACTGTGTTTTTGCTGGTGGTGGCGGCGCTGTGGTTCGGCTGTTCCAATTCCGCCCAGGAGATTGTCGGCGAATGGAGCATTTACCGGCGCGAGCGAATGGTCAATCTGACGCGCCGTTCCTACATCGGCTCGAAGTTCACCGTGCTGGGATTGCTGTGTTTGATTCAGTGCGCATTGTTGGTTGGTATTGTTTCAGTGGGATGCGGGCTGAGCGGATCGCTGTTGCCGATGTACGGCATTCTGACGCTGACGGCGCTGGTCGGCGTGGGACTGGGTTTGACGGCTTCGGCCTGGGCGCGCACGACGGAACGTGCTTCAAGACTGGTTCCGATCATTCTGTTGCCAATGATTATTATGGGCGGCGCATTGTTGCCGATTGACAAGATGGATTGGCCCGGTGCGACGCACGTCATTCCCTCGCGCTGGGCTTATGAAGCGATGCTGCTGACCGAAGCCGCGCCTCGCGGGCGATTGCCGGCAGTCCCCGGATGGGATAACGAGGAAAAAGACATGGCGCACGAACATTTTCCGACGCACAGCCGCTCAGGCGCGGGAACAGCCGCATTGGTGCTGGTAGGCATGCTGTTGGCATTGATGTTAGTCATCTGGGCGCTGCTGAAATGGCGCGATAAGCATCCTTGATTGCCTTCTGTCCGAGAACGATTGCGCGGGTAAATGTGGGACTGACTTCTGTCCGTCCACCGTGGCGACAGGTTAAAGCCTGTCACACGTTTTCAAAGGAGACTGAAAAATGGCCTCGAAAGTCGCAAAGCTGCCGTTGAGCGTTGGCGCGGAATCGCATCCCGGCCTTGTGCGTTCGGAAAATCAGGATCGGATGGGCAGATTTTTGTCGCCCTTCGGCGAATTGTTCGTGGTCGCGGACGGAATGGGCGGGCATCAGGGCGGCGCGCAGGCGGCGGCCATGACCACCGATGGATTTGAAAAATACCTGCGCCAACTGCCGCCCGACTGTGCGCCGGAAGATGCGCTGCAACTGGCCGCGCGAAAAATCAACGCCGAAATTTACCGTGGCGCGAATTCCGGCGATCCGGCCACGGCCAAAATGGGTTCGACAGTGGTGCTGGCTCTGCTCAACGGTTCGCGGGTTTTGATCGGCCACGCCGGAGACAGTCGCGCCTATCTGTTCAGGCAAGGGCGGCTGACTCGTTTGACCAGGGATCATTCCGCCGTCCAGAAAATGATTGACTACAACATGCTGACCGAAGCCGAAGCCCGCGATCACCCGGACGCCAGCATCATCAATCGCGCCTTCGGCCAACAGCCGGAACTGGAACTGGAAATTTCAGCGCCGCTGCCTATCGCGCCGGGCGATGGATTGCTGCTTTGCTCTGATGGTTTGTGCGGATATCTGGACGATGCCGTGATCGAATCCGCCGTCAATCGCCACGACGATGCCGGAGGCGTTGCCAACGCCTTAATCGCATTGGCGCTGGATGCCGGCGGCGAAGACAACGTCACCGTACAGTTTCTGCAATTTGGCGCTCGTTCCCGACCGGTCGCCAAACGCACACTCGAAGAGCAAATCCCAGTCGAAACCGCCCTGGTCGTGGCCGCCTCCGCCGAATCGCAACGCCGCGATGCCACTTCGCCCGTTCTCGGCCTGGAATCGGAATTGGCGGCGCATTTGAAATACCCGTTGATTGCAGTAGCCGTCATCACGCTGCTGGCGGTTGGCTATTTGTTGGGAACTCATCTTAGTTGGCTTTGGGGCAGCCCCGCGCCGACACCGACGCCAACGCCAAATTCGATGCTACCCACGCCGCTTCCGAATCGCCCCCCCAATCCGAACGAGCCGGGACAACAGCCCGCCCCGGCAGGGCCGCCCTCGAATAGTGGTGGAGGCACGGTTCAACCTCAGCTTGGCCCCGGCGCGACCCAATCGTCGTCCGCGTCGCTCCAGCGGTTAATCCCGCAGATGCCGAGTCCATCACGGGTGCAAGAAGAGTTGGAAAAGCAAGCGGCGGCCAGACTGTCCAATTCCAAGACCGGCGGAACAACACAGCATTTGCAAACCGGCCTGCCGAATACGCCCACGGCAGCTTCAAAACGGTCGAAAACGAAATCTCCCAAATCAAAAGCAACGTCCAAAGACAATCGCAACGCTGAAAAAAAATAATTCTGCCGATCAACTTTCAGAATGGAGTCAACCTATGAACAAGACTTGTCCGAAATGCCATACGATCAATCGCC
>CAZRXE010001097.1:0-1651 GCA_964603695.1 uncultured Heliomicrobium sp. | reverse complement strand
AATTATTGACGCATGCGGCGCGGATGGCCTGGCCTTTCGCCTGGTTTACCGCCGGCAGCAGCAGCGCCGCCAGAACGCCGATGATGGCGATGACCACCAGTAATTCGATCAACGTGAATCCGCCAACCTGCCTGCCGTGCCGGAGTGGTTTCATGCGATGAAACAGGGAAAGCACTGATGATGCCACGGCGATTTGAGCACGTAATCCATGAAAACAAGCCATGTTCCGCGCGAAGCTCACGCATTTCGAGTGCGGCTCACACTCAGCTTCCAGCTTGAATCCATAGCGCGGCTTCCCGAACCTCCCCGTCATGCGCTTCGCCATCTGCAACGAGATTTATCAAGGCTGGAAGTTGGAAGACATTCTGCCCCATGCGGCGCAACTTGGCTACGCCGGGGTGGAGCTGGCGCCGTTCACGCTCGCCAACTCCGTCAATGACCTCTCCGGCGCCGAGCGGCGGCGCATCCGTGATCTGGCGGCGCGTCACAAAATTGACATCGTCGGTTTGCACTGGCTGCTGGTAAAACCGGAAGGGCTGCATCTGAATCACCCCGACGCCGGCATTCGTGACCGCACGGCAAAATATTTCGTGGACCTGGTGGATTGCTGCGCGGACTTCGGCGGCACGATCATGGTCGTCGGCTCCCCCAAGCAGCGCAACGTCCCCGACGGCGTTTCGCCCGAACAAGCGCGCGACGGGACGGCGGCCACGCTGCGTGACGCCGTGAAGCGCGCGGAAGATCGCGGCGTCACAATTTGTTTCGAGCCGCTCGCGCCGATGGAAACCAATTTCATCAACACGGCGGCGGCGGCGATTGAATTCGTGAAACCGTTCAACTCGCCCGCATTCAAGATCATCCTCGACGTGAAGGTGATGAGTTCGGAGGCGAAGCCCATTCCGCAAATCATCCGTGAATCCTGGCCGCACTTCGCCCACTTTCACGCCAACGACAAGAATCTCAAAGGCCCCGGCTTCGGCGACGTGGACTTCAAACCCATCGCCAACGCGCTACGCGAAGTTGGCTACAATGGATTCGTCTCCGTGGAAGTTTTCAAATTCGAGGAGGGACCGGAAGCGATAGCAAGCAAAAGCCTCGAATATCTCCAGCGAAGTTTCGCCTGAATTGAACGAGGGATTGAAGCCAAGGCACAAAGCCCTTGGCAAGCCGCGCCGCCGGTTGGTCATTCCATTTTGGCCGTATGCCTGATCCGGTGGCGGCAAATCGGCCGTTCAACCGGCAATCCATTATTTCCCGAACATTTCCAGGACAATGAAAATGAGCAGCGCTCCGCCGAGTCTCCCACCCATCAGTAAAAAGGAGAGACCAACCGGCGGCAGCGAAAGCGGCACGGCCAGCAGGATGCCGCCGAAACAGCGGCGTGCCGGTTTTCAGGTAGTCACCCGCACTGGCGATGCGGTCCGCCACGGCACCGTCAAAGGGCGCTTTGACACGCGAACGATCCAGGTTCAGGTGCGCGATGGCCGCAACGGCTTCCGCCTGTGTCTGCTTGGTGCTGACGCACCGATGATGCCAAACGCCGGGGCAGGGAAAGGTCTCATTTAGCCACGACTTCGAAGCCATGAGCGACATGGCTATTCGTGATTTGTTCCGCATCAAATTCCTGTGCGCTGGGACGCGGCGTTTCGCG
>CAZRXE010001096.1:0-9030 GCA_964603695.1 uncultured Heliomicrobium sp. | reverse complement strand
GGTCTTTGCCTTGAATGACGGACTTCGGATCGTTTTCGACTTCGATGTCGGGATCAACGCCATAGCCTTCAATGACCCATTCGCCTTTGGCGTTGACGAAACCGAATTCCGGCACGTTGACCACGCCGCCGTCAATAAGCGTTCCGCGATTGGTGATGCCGATCACGCCGCCCCACGAACGTTTGCCGATCAGCGGCCCCAGCCCTGCTTCGCGAAACATCGCCGGGAAGATGTCGCCGTCCGACGAAGAGTTTTCATTCAGCAAACACACCATCGGGCCGACAAACACACCGTCAGGATAGAGGTTCGGCTCTTCGCTGTTGCGCAGGAATTGCGCCGCCAGCAATTTGCGCCGTAGCCGTTCGATCAACATGCGTGAAACGTTGCCTCCGCCGTTGGCGCGCACGTCCACGATCAAGCCTTCTTTTTTCAACTGCGGGTAATACCACTTGATGAATTCGCGAATGCCGTCCGCGCCCATATCCGGCACGTGCAGATAACCGAGTTTGCCGCCCGACAGTTTGTCCACCATCGCGCGATTGCTGCTGACCCAATCCAGATAGATCAGGTTTTGTTCGTCGGTCACGGGACGGAAAGTTACGGTTCGCGCGCCTTCCATCGCCGGGCGGTTGTTGACGGTCAGTTGAACGGGCGCGTCGGCTTTGTTGCGCAGCAATTGGTACGGGTCTTCGTTGGCTTTCAATTCGACGCCGTTGATGGCCAACACGTATTCGCCTGCTTTCACGTCCACGCCGATTTCGGTCAGCGGCGAACGATAGACGGCTTCTTCGTTCTGCCCGCCGAAGATTTTGGCGATGCGGTAGCGTCCGACTTCGCGATCCAGTTCAAAGCGCGCGCCGGGCAACGCCACTTGCGGGCGCGGCGGAATGTTGAAATCGCCGCCTGCGATGTAAGCGTGCTGCACGGTCAGTTCGGAAATCATTTCGCCGATGATGTAATTCAAATCCGAACGATGCGCGACGTATTTGAGCTGCGGCTCGTATTGTTTGCGCAAAGCTTCCCAGTCGTAACCGTGCATGTTCGGAACATAAAACCAGTCGCGGTAACGCCGCCAGACTTCGCCGAAAATCTGCGCCCATTCCTCCGCCGGGACGCGGTCAACGAACAGATTCGCCGTCGAAACCGCTTTGCGCGTTTTGTCGCCCACCGGCGTGGCGTCGAACAGCGCAAAGCCCGGCCCTTGCCTGACCAGCAACTTGTTGCCGTCGGCTGAAAGCGCAAATCCGCCTGCGCCTTCGACCAGCGTCGTTTCCTTGCGGTCTTTGAGCGAGAAGATTTTGATCGAAGGCGGCGCGTCGCCCTGCCGTCCGTAATAAAACGCCGGGCCGACGGTATAAATCAGATGGCCGGTTTTGGCCGCAAAGCCGCCGTAATTGTTCGGTTCGACCGGCACACGCGCGACGCGGGTTTCAATGCCGTCGAAGTCAATGACCAGATCCGTCGAAGGTTTGGCTTCTTCCGGTTTCTTCTCGCCTTCTTTCGTTACCGCCACTTCGTCGCTTTCGGCGGGGAAGGGATGCTTCACGTCTTTGCGCAGGGCGATGACGAAAATGCCTGTGTCTTTGTTCGTGGCGTAGTTGAACTCCGCGTTGGAAATCAGCGGCGCGAATTCGCGCGTGCTCAGGTAATACAGGTAATTGCCTTGCGGATCCCAGGCCGGATTGAATTCGCTGAACGTGCCGTTGGTCACGCGGCGGAGCTGATTGTCTTTCGACGACCAGACGTAGATGGACGAATTGTTGTTCGTGTCCTGCAAAGTAAACGCCAGGTAGTTGCCCTTCGGCGACCATGTGTAATCCAGCACCTGCCCGCGTTTGGAATCGGCCACTTGCGCCAGCTTCTTGTCGGCGACGGTCAGCACGAAGACCTTGCCGTTCTTGTCGCTGAAGGCAATCAGTTTGCCGTCGGGCGACCAGGCGGGCGCATAGCGCATGGCGTTGCCGCCGCTGGTCAGTTGTTCGGCGGGCGATGCGCCGTCCTGCGCGATGACGTAGATTTCTTCTTCGCCGGTCTTGTCTGAAATGAAGGCGATACGCGAACCGTCCGGCGACCACGCAGGCGATTTGTCGTGCGCGCCTGAAGAGTTTGTCAGATTGCGCACCGGGCCTTTTTCAATCGGCGCGGTGAAAATATCGCCGCGCGCTTCAAACAAGGCGCGTTCGCCTTTCGGGCTGAGGTCGTAACCGAAAATCAGATTGCCGGCATTGACGCGGCTCGGACGGCGATTCAAGCCATCGTCGGGAACGGTGATGGAAATCGGCGTCGCTTTCTTCGACTTCGTGTCGAAGATTTGCAGTTCGCCGTTGAGTTCATAAACGATGCGCGCGCCATCTTTATTGCCCTCGCTTGATGGCCAGCGCACGTCCCAAACGGTGTTGGTCGTCAATTGCGTGGTTTTGCCGCTGCCTGTGTCGTAGGAGTAAAGGTTGAAATGCCCGTCGCGGTCGGCGTTGAAGTAAATCGTATTGCCGATCCACATCGGGTCGCGGTCGGCGCGCGGGTGATTGGTGATTTGTTTGGCGTCGTTGGTTTTCAAATCAAAGATGAACAGGTCGTTGGCCTGCCCGCCGCCGTAACGTTTTTCCGAACGAAAGTCGCGAAATCGCGGCGAATAAACCAGCTTCGATCCGTCCGGCGCGAAATCGCCCGCGCCGGATTCCGGCATCGGCAGTTTTTCCGCCGGGCCGCCGGTCATCGGCACGGTGTAAAGATTCGTCATGCCCAGCGTCCACGAATCGCGATGCGAACGAAAGAGAATGGACTTGCCATCCACAGACCAGCCGTAAACCTGATTGTCATAACCCCAACGCGGCGTGAGCGGCCCGCGCGCCGGATAAAACGTCAGTTGTTTCGGTTCGCCGCCCGTGGCCGGAACGACGTAGACCTGTTCGTCGCCGTCATATTGGCCGGTGAAGGCGATCCATTTGCCGTCGGGCGAAAACTTGGCGAACAGTTCCACGCCCGGATGCGCGGTCAGCCTTGTTGCCGAACCTCCTGAAGTCGCAGCCGTCCACAAATCGCCGCCGTAAGTGAAGACGACTTTGTCGCCGTGAATGTCCGGGAAGCGCAACAGTTTGGTTTGCGCCAAAGCCGCCGCCGGCATCAGCAGGCAGACGACAACCAATGCAAAGAAGGTTTTGATTCGTCCTCGTAATTTCATGGTTCTTTTCCTTAATCGTAAATTGACTATTGGGATTCAGCCTTTCTTTTGGCTGAGTACAGTCCATTAAAAACATAGTCCGCGTTGGCGTGCGCGCCGCGAACGAAGATCAGATCGTTTTCCAGCGCGTCGCCAAAAGACAGTTGCCGGTCGCCGGTTTTGGACAGCGCGAACTCCTGGCCTTGTTCTTTCAAAAACAGGCGACCGTCTTTCGCCGCGATTTCCCAGGTTTGCGGGCCGTTGACGTATTTGCCGGCGAAGACGTTCAAGTCGGCGGCGGTGAGGGTCAATACTTTCTTCGGCGTTTCGGCGACGGCGGGTTTCAGCGGCAGGAACAGCTCTTTGGCCTTCGTCGTGGCGCGGTTCAGCGTTTCGCCGCTTTTGTTCGTCAGCACGATGACGGCAAAGCCGTGTTCCGGGGCCATCTGAATCATCGAACCGTAACCGCGACTGAATCCGCCGTGCATCCACAGCCGGACGCCGCGCTCTTCAATATTCATCAAACCATAACCGTAAAACGAAGCCGGATCGCCGGGCATCGCAATGTGTTTGCCGGACAACGCCGCGAACACCGCCGGCGGCAAAACGGTTTTACCTTCGAGTTTGCCGCCGGCCAGAAACGCCGTCACAAAACGCGCCAGGTCATTGGCGCTGGAAAAGATCGAACCGGCGGGCCACATCGTCACATTGTTGAAGGCGGGCCGAATCACTTCCGGTTTTCCGTCTTGCAGCGCGTGGCCGACTGCCAGCGGATAGGTCATCGCCGCCAGCGGGCGCAGGGTGGTTCGGTTCATGCCCAGCGGTTTGAACACCGTGTCTTCCATTGCATCGGCGTAAGGCTTGCCGCCGGCTTCTTCCAACACGTATCCGGCCAGCCAGAAACCGGGACTGGCGTAAGAGTAAATCTTGCCCGCGTCGGCAAACAGCACGTCGTCTTTCCAGCCGCGCACCATTGTTGCCAGCGCCGAATCGTCGTGGGAAACGAACGGCGCGGCGAAATCGGCCATCCCGGCGGAATTGCTCAGCAATTGATGCGCGGTCAGACGCGAAAGTCCGGGCGACAAACCTTTGGCGACATCGCCAATCGGTGCATTGAGTTTCAATTTGCCCTGTTCGGCCAGCGCCACGAGCGCCGCGCCGGTAAACATCTTGGTGGTCGAACCCAGACGGAACAGCATCTCCGGCGTGACGGGCGCGCCGGTTTCAACGCCGGCTACCCCGAAGCCTTTGGCAAAAACGACGCGCCCGCCGCTGATGACGGCTACCGCCGCGCCGGGCGTCCGGGTTTCTTTCAATTCGGAAAGAATGACCTGTTCCAGTTCGCCGAACTTGGCGGATTGCGCCGTTGCGCCGCCCGCCAACAGCAGGCAGAGCAATAGACACACGAGCAGCAAGCGAGATTTCATTTTGTTTTGTGACAACCTTTCCACGGGATCGAAATTCAGGATTGAATTCCGCTCGCTTTACGAACGCATCGCGGCGCAGGTTCAGCGAACAAAGCATTTTCCGAGCTTGCCGAATAAAGTTCCGAACGGTAGCATACGCCCGAAATTTCACACTCCTAATTTACTTCACGAAGATCAATTGGAAGCAGGGAAGCATTGAGAGAGACAAAACCCTCGAAGCGCGTTTCGGCTGTTGCCGTCCGCATTATTTTTTGGATTGTCGTGGCGCTGGCCTTCGGCGCTTGTCGGCAAGCGCCGCTTGATCCGACGGGCGTTTGGCGCGGTTCGATCAAAAACAATTCCGGCGAAATCGTGCGCTTCACGCTGGAAGTCAAACGCGAAGGCGACAATCTCATCGGCGCGCTGGTCAACGGCGGCGACCGCACGGTTTCCACCAGCGGTTCTTTCACCGGCAATCAACTGAAACTGCGGTATGACTTTTACGACGGCGAACTCAGCGCCACGATTGAGGGCGACAAACTCGACGGCACGTTCATTCGCCAGTGGCAAAAACAAAGCCTCAAACGCGAACTCCACGCCGTGCGCAACGAGGCGGCCAAAGCTTCCGCCGCCAATCCCGGTGCCGATCTTAGCGGCGAATGGGTGATTCGCGCGGGCGAAGCTCCGAAGCAAACTTTCTGGCGCGCGGCTTTTCGGCAGCAGGGCGGCGAGGTCGCCGGCACGATCATTCCGGTCAGCGGCGATTGGGGCGAATTTACCGGCACGTTTGAAAACGGCGAATTGCGATTGAATCGTTTCGACGGTATCAACAGCCGCCTTTTTCGTGCGAAGTTGACGCCGCAAGGCACGCTCGAAGGCATAGCCGATTTCGGTTTGTTCGATCCGCTGCGCAAAGTCGCCGCCGAACGCATCAGCGAAAACAACAAGGAAACCGTCGCGCTGCTGCCCGATCCGAACAGTTACACGCGGATGAGCAACGCCGCCGAACCGTTGCGATTCAGCTTTCCAGACCTCGACGGCAAAATGGTTTCCTCCACCGACGAACGGTTCAAAAATAAAGTCGTCGCTGTTTCCATCACCGGCAGTTGGTGTCCGAACTGTCACGAAGAAGCGCCCTTCTTGCAGGAAATGGCCGACCGTTACGGCGCGCAAGGTTTCCAGCCCGTGGCGCTGGCTTTTGAATACACAGGCGAGGCGGCGCGCGATTTGGAACAACTCAAAATTTTCGGCAAACGCCACAATCTGAAGTACCCGTTGCTGCTGGCCGGTTCCACCGAAGAAGGCCAGATTCAGCAGAAACTGCCGCAACTGGTGAATTTCGGAGCGTACCCGACAACCATCTTTATTGGTCGTGACGGGCTGGTGAAACGCATCCACGCCGGTTTTGAAGGCCGCGCGACTGGCGAACGTTTCGCCAGGCTCAAAACCGAAATCGAAACGCTGATTCATGAATTGCTGGCTCAGCAAGAGGAGAAACGCTAATGACTCCATCCGAAAATTACGCTGGAAACGCAGTCAAACCGCCCGCCATCGGCTTGATCGTGGTCGGGGCGCTCAATGCTTTGATGGGATTGTTGTGGATTGCCGGCCTGATTTTGCGCGTGACGAACGTCGTTTCGTCAGACGCGATGGGAGACGCCGGCGCGGCCTATCGCGTCGGCGGGTACTTCGCCGAAGTCATATACTTTTTCAATCTGGTTGCGTCGCCGATCATTCTTGTCGGCGCGATCAATATGCTGAAAGGGCGCAAGTATACTTCCGCCAAGATGGCCGCCATTTTGGCGATGATTCCCGCCGTCAGTTGCTGTTTTCTGTTTGGCGTTCCGGTCGGTGTGTGGGCGTTGATCGTGTTGGGCAAGCCGGAAGTAAAAGCGTTTTTCGAATCGGGCGGCGAACCCTTTTATCCGCCGCCTCCGCCGCCGCAATATCAATAACTTTATGCCGCACAAAAGGAGGTCTTTATGTCAGAGAAGCTGAACCGCCGCGAGTTCATCAAACAAGGAGCCGTCACCGGGACAGGCGCGGGGTTGATTTTGGGAACGTCCCGTCGCACTGAAGCCGCGTTCGATCCGCAGAACAGCTCCAATGGACGCATCACCATCGGCTACATCGGCACGGGTTCGCGCGCGCAGCAGGTGATGGACGACATGCAGAAAATTCCCGGCTTTGAAATCGTTGCCTTGTGCGACGCCTATCAAGGCCGCGTCGAACGCGCGCTGGATCGCACCGGCGGCAAAGCCAAAGTCTACAAAGACGCCGGCGAATTGCTTTCAGCGCCGGGCGTTGACGCCGTTTACATCGGCACGCCCGATCATTGGCACAAAGCCCACGCCATCGCCGCGCTCGAAGCCGGCAAGGATGTCTACATCGAAAAACCGCTGACTTACACCATTGCCGAAGGCTTGGACATCATCGCCGCCGTCAAAAAGACAGGGCGCATTTTGCAGGTCGGCAGTCAAAGCATGAGTTCGCCGATTCAACAAAAGGCCAAAGAGATCGTCGAATCCGGCAAGCTGGGCCAGATCACGATGGTGCGCGCTTCGGAAAACCGTAACAGTCCGGGCGGCTCTTGGATTTACCCGATTCCGCCGGACGCCAATGAGCAGACCGTCAATTGGGAAATGTTTCAGGGCAGCGCAGCGAAACATTCTTTCAGTTTGGAGCGGTTTTTCCGCTGGCGCTGTTACTTCGATTATTCAGGCGGAATGGCGACGGACTTGTTTATTCACACGATGACTTCGCTGCACTACATTCTGGGCGCGCAAGCTCCCGAAATGGTCGTTGCCGCAGGCTCGCTTTATCGCTGGAAGGAAACACGCGATGTGCCGGATACGCTCAACGCGATTTTGCAGTACCCGGAAGGCTTCACCGTCAATCTGAGCGGCACGTTCAACAACCAATCCGCCGGCGGTCGCGCCGTGCAAATTCTGGGCACGAAAGGCACGCTGACGCTCGGACGCGAACTGACCTTCATTCCCGAAGAGGGCACAGACGACAACGGCTGGATCGTGGACGCCTGGCCGTCGCGTTTGCAAAAAGCTTATTACCAGGACCCGAAAGTGATTCAGAGCGAACGCCCGCAACGCTGGCCTCCGCAAGTCATACAAGGCAACGAACAATGGCGCGGCGTCGGGCCGGATGCTGACGTGTTGCACCTGCAAGCGTTCGAGCGGGCAGTTCGCGACCGCAAACAGCCCATCGAAGATGTGTTCGCCGGTCACCGCGCGGCGGCTGTTCCGCACATGATTAACCTGTCGGCAAAACACAAGAAGCCGATTTACTGGGATCGTTCCAAAGATAACGTCAAGGCTTAACCATCACACTTACCAACGGAGGCTTTCCGATGTCTCAATCAGAGCATACTCAACTCAATCGTCGTCACTTTCTGTTTGGCTTGGGAGCAGGCGTAGCTGCTTCCGCACTTTCTTCGTTTGCGCTTCCGGTGTTTGCGCGCAGCCGCCGCGAAGAGCCGCTCATCCTGGGCGCTGGCAATCACAAATACGAATGGGTGCGCGGCTGGGGCAAACTGCCCGCCGGCATGGAATTCGGCTCCACGCACGGCGCTGTGCAGGTGGATTCCAAAGGGCTGGTCTATTTCAACACCGACACCGAAAACGCCATTGTCGTGTTCGACGCCAACGGCAATTTCGTTCGCTCGATGGCCAAAGAGTGGAAAGGCAACGCCCACGGCATGCAGATTCGCCGCGAAGGCAATCAGGAATTCATTTACGTGACCAACGTCGCGCGCAACGAATTCGGCAAACTGACGCTGACCGGCGAAACCGTTTGGGCTAAAGGCTTCCCGGAAAAATCCGGCGTCTATAAAGACAAAAGCCAGTTCAAACCTACCGGCATTGCCTTCGCGCCCGGCGGCGAGTTTTACGTCACGGACGGTTACGGCGCGAATTACGTTCATCGCTACGACGCCAAAGGTGAATACGTCAGTTCCTGGGGCGGCAAAGTCGGCAAGGAAAATCCGAACGAAGACGGCAAATTCAATACGCCGCACGCCATCATCATTGACGCGCGCGGCAAAACGCCGACGGTGCTGATGACGGACCGCGCCAATCATCGCCTGCAATGGTTTTCGCTCGACGGCAAACACTTGAAGACTCTGCCGGGCGACGGCGATTTGCTGCGCCTGCCCGCAACCCTGCACATTCGCGGAACGGACTTGGCGGTCGGCGATTTGTCCGGTCGCGTTTCGATCTTCGACAAGGACAACAAACTCGTCACGCATCTGGGCGACAACATTGATCCGAAAAAACGCGCCACCAACAAAGTCGCGCGCGACGGTTGGCTGGACGGGCAATTCATCGCTCCGCACGGCATCTGTTGGGACAAACAAGGCAATTTGTACGTCGAGGAATGGATGGCCATTGGCCGCATCGTCAAACTGAAGCGCGTGAAATAACCATCAGGGCGGCGCAACTAACAGACTTG
>CAZRXE010001095.1:0-4614 GCA_964603695.1 uncultured Heliomicrobium sp. | reverse complement strand
GTTTTCGAGCGGCGCAGCAGATCGTCAACAAGCGCCTTCGGATGAATCTTTTCCTGGATGAAGAGCAGGGGCGCGGGCACGACCAAATCCGACCAATCCTGTTCATCCTTGCCGCGCCAGACCAATTGCGGATCAAGGTCGCGATTGCGCCGCGTGTAGGCCACTTGCACGGGAATTTGATCGGCTTCGCGCAAGACCGGTTGATGTTCGACAGTGGGAATGTTCTTGCGCGAGGCGTCTTCGTGTTTGAGCGTTTCGACGGTCAGCTTGTTTTGTTTTTGAGCCATATAAAGAGGATGAAGTAAGCAATTGGCGACACGATGTCCGACAAGCTGCCAGCTTGTCGGGGTCTCGGTTGCAGTGGCATGGCGCGGACGAGATGAGTCGCCCCTCCAAGTCCGACAAGCTGCCAGCTTGTCGGGGTCTCGGTTAGCGCACCGACCGGAGTCCCTAGATCAATTATCAGCTTCTCAGGATTCTGGTGGGCGCTGTTCTTGGAATCCCCCGACAAGCTGGCAGCTTGTCGGACATTTCTCCGCTCGCATTACAAACTTCGGGCTGAAGCCTGAACTCCCTGCCCAGCGGATTCGATCATCCGGTTGAACTCGGCTTCAACCTTCGCCGCGAAGTCGGCTTCCATCTGGAAAACATCTCTGAATTCGGCGAAGGCCCAACGGCCATAACGTCCGGTGTTATTGACGCCGGGAACCCAATACGTCTCCATCGTCATCTTTTTGACGACGGCGTCTTCGCGGCGGTAGCCCTTGATTTCGACGATCAAATGCAGCGGATCATCCGCGCCGCGTTCGTCGTCCACCAACACAATGAAATCGGGAATGTAGCGGCGCGTTTCAGAGCCGGCGCGATAAGGCACTTCCAAACCGAGGTTGTGATTTTTGACGTAGGCGCGCACGCGCGGATGCGCTTCGGCGACGCGGCAGAACTCAGCTTCCCAATCGCTGTCCAGAATCACCCAATTGACGTGGCAGCAGCGCGCGTCGGTTTGCCAGCGGTGCGTCTGCGAAGTGTTGAAGCGGACGTGCATCGTGGAGCCGACAGGGTTGTAAGGATCGAGTACCGCCTTGACCGGACGCTGGCCGATTTGATCGCGGACAATGGCGGCGGTGATGCGCTCGCAGGCGCGGTCGGCAATCATCTTGTACTTCAACTGAGCCGGATAGGTGCCGCCTTTGCACACCAGACGGGTTTCGATCCATTGGCGCGCGATGCGTTTGAGCGTGCCGAACAAATGAAGCGGCGGTTCTTCGCCCTGATCGCGCCATTTTTCCAGCAGCAGATGCGAGGTCAATTCATAAACCACCTGGGATGGGCGTACGTCGCCGGTGTGAACCAGATTCAAGTCAACCTGCTCGCCGATGATGCCGGAGTTTCGCGTTTCGGTGGCACCGACCAGTTCGGGCGTCAATTCAAGGATGGAGTCTTCGTTGAAGTTTGCCGTCAAATACTCGCGCTGCAATTCGACGCGATAGCCGGCCACGCGCGGAAAGCGTATTTCCAGCGCGTCGCGGTCGGGGCGAACGGCTTTGACCTGTATGGTTTCGCGCGGCTGTTGCGGCGGCGCGACCACCGGCTTGTCCGTGAAGTCGAAGGGAATGCCCAGAATGTCCGCGTATTCGGCGTTGAACAAGCCGTCCTGATTGGATTCATAAGATTGACGGCGCAGCGCGCGGCCAATCACTTGTTCGCAGAGCAACTGTGTGCCGAAGGCGCGCACGCCCAGAATGTGCGTCACGTTGTTGGCGTCCCAGCCTTCGGTGAGCATTGAGACTGAAACCACGCAGCGAACGGATTCGCCAAGCTGACCGGCTTTGCCGACGGTGTTCATCACTTCGCGCAGCAGGTTTTGATCAGACAGATTCTCAGCACGGCGCGGGTCATTGGTGCGTTCGATGATCTCGCGGCGGAAACGTTCGATCTCAGGCGCGGCCATCACGCGGAAGCCGTCGTCCAGCGCTTCGCCCGATTCCAGTTGCTCGCTGTCAATCAACAGCGTGCGCGGGCGTCCCAGCGGATCGCCGTGTTCATTGAAGTTGCTGAACAAAGGCAACCGTCCGGGCACGAAGCTGCCATCTTCTTTCGCTTCCTGGGCTTTGGGATGGGCGTGATGTATCTGGGGTCTCGACGGTTTTCGACGATTTGCTGTGTCGGTTGGCCTTGCTCGTCAAGCTCCCAATGCCGGGCTGGATAGGCGTATGGAGAATTGAGAATAGGTTTTTCAAAAAATAGATTCTTCATTACGTCAAACGAAGCAATGTTTTCATAATTCGGGGCATCGTTTTTTTGAAGCGGGATCGGTAATTGGAATTGGGGCGAAAGCGAAGGGAAAATATGACTGTACGGACAGCGGGTCAAGAAAATTCCTCCTGTAAATTTTTCGGGGACTGGGGAGTGGCTCCGCCACGCGATGTGCGGAAGTGCTATGCACTTCCGAGAAGCTCAATAAAGCTGTCGGGCTACGCCCGAACAGGCCGGGCGTAGCCCGATAGAAATCAAAAGCGTGCGGCAAGTCGGAGACTTACCGCACATCGGGCGGCAGAGCCGCAAAAAGCATCACCGAATAATTTACAGAAGGAGAAAATTTCTTTCCTTGACCCGCGACTTTGCCATTACAAGTTCAACCTCAAGTGAAACGACTTCGGTCGCGTAAACGCTTCAAAGCCGAGCCGCGACAGTGTGCAGCCGCGCCCGGAATCTTTGACGCCCGTCCAGGCCAGCGCCGGGTCCAGGTAATCGCAGCGGTTCATATAAAACGTGCCGGTTTCGATCTGGTCGCCGATGCTCAATGCCGCGTCCACGTCCGCAGTCCACAGCGAAGCCGTCAAGCCGTACTTGCTGTCGTTCATCAGGCGAATGGCTTCTTCGTCGTCCTTGACCGGCATCACGCCGACGACGGGCGCAAAGGTTTCTTCTTTCATCACCAGCATCGAATGATCCACGTTCGTCAGAATTTGTGGCGCCAGGTACGGCGTGCCGGCTTTGCTCATCGGGAACAGCGATTCGTCAATCAATGCTGTTGCGCCTTTTTGCAACGCTTCGGCGATGTGGGCGCGGGCTTTGTCGGCGGCGTCCGTGCGCACCATTGGGCCAAGCGTGATGCCTTCTTCCAGCGGATTGCCGAGCTTATATTGTTTGGTCAGTTCGACCGCGCCGGAGATAAAGCGGTCGTAAACGTCCTGATGCACGTAAATGCGTTCGACCGCGCAGCACGACTGGCCGGAGTTGAACATTGCGCCGTCCACCAGATTTTCAATCGCGGCTTCCAGATTCGCGTCGGGGCGAACGTACGCCGGGTCTTTGCCGCCGAGTTCCAATCCCGTGGCGATGAAGCGTTCGCTGGCCGCGCGCTGCACGGCGTGGCCTCCGGCGACGGAGCCTGTGAAGGCGACAAAACCTATGCGCGGGTCTTTGATAACTTCGGCGACTTGATCGTGGTCAATGTGCAGGAATTGAAAAACGCCCGCGGGTAAACCGGCGGCGGCAAAAGCTTCAAAATAGCGTTCGGCAACCAGCGGCGTTTGCGGTGCGATTTTCAACACCACGCTGTTGCCTGCCAGAATTGCCGGAACTACCGCGTTGACAGAAGCCAGCCACGGATAATTCCACGGAGCCAACACCAAAACCGTGCCGACGGGTTCGCGGCGGATGAAGCGCCGGAAGTTTTCTTTGGGTTCAATGGCGATGTCGGCGAGTTCGCGCTCGGCAATGTCGCACATGTAATTGACGCGCTCGTTGAAACCTCGGCGAAGCTCGAACGGGCTGTAAGCGATGGGCCGTCCGATTTGCCAAGTCAGCTCTTTGCCGATTTCGTCGGCGTGTTCGACCAGCCAATCTTTCATGCGAAGGCAGACGGCGGCGCGTTCGCTGACCGGCGTTTGTCGCCAGGCGGTTTGCGCGGCAACGGCTTTGGCCAACGTAGTTTCGATTTGTTGCGGGGTTGCCAAGTGACGTTCGGCGTAAAGCGAACCATCTATAGGCGTGATTGTTTGCTGAATTTGTTTTGTCATAATTTCGTTTCAAATCAAAAGATGAATTCCAAATACTCTCCACCGCGAAGCTGTCCCCACCTGCCCATCAACGACCGATGTTCGGCAACAACTCGTTGACAGAATTCCGGCGTCAGGTAATCGGGTGTAACCACAGACATTATTTCCAGGTACTGGTGTAGGCGTAAGCACACTTCCTGGAAATCTGTTTCCGGCTTGAAAGGACCGTGAAGTGCGCCAACCACGGTTTCAGTAGTTTGAATTTCATCGGGAAAACTCGACGCAGATTCCCTGATTGCCTTCGGGCTAAGCTCGTCCAGATTTCTTCCGGCATTGACGATTCCAAAAAAAGAGTTCTGAAGATTCGCCGCGCGTTCGACAACCAAATGTAACAGGTCGTGCCTGAAATAACCGCGAAACTCCAGACTGGCCGTTGTTTTTGATCCGTCTTCGCGGACACATTCCAGCCTGTATTTTTCCGGCGATTCTTTGATAAACAAAACTTTCATACTCGTACTCGCTCATTTCCCACCATTGGTTGCGCGCTCTTTCTTACTGCCATCAATCTGTTTCAGCAACTCTTTTACTGCCGCATCAAGCTGGCTGTCGC
>CAZRXE010001094.1:0-8640 GCA_964603695.1 uncultured Heliomicrobium sp. | reverse complement strand
CGTTGCCGCAGCTTTCGTTTTGACGGTTTTGCTCTTTTCTTCTTTGGCTTTGGGTTTCAGAGAGTTTTCGGCGGACATTGCCGCCGTTTTGACCTGCGCCTTCTTTTTCACTTCAACTGACTTGGGCTGCTTGAGCAGTTTTGGCTCTTTCGTTGTTTCAGAATTCTTACGCGGTCTGCTGACGGATTTTTTTTCGGCGACGGGTTTGGTCGCGGTCTTAGCGGGTTTAGCGGTAGCGGTTTTTCCTTTCACGGTGACACTTGCGGTGGATTTGGTCGCGGAGTTGGCTTTGGACTTCGGCACGGAGCGCAATTTAGTCTGCGCGCTTGTCTCCGCAATCTTAGTTTTCGTGGTTTTCGATGTCGTCTTCACGATTACTCCGGGTCGTTTCGAGAGCGTTTCCCTCATACGATTTCCCTTTCATTTAAGAGATTTGAAACTTTTGGGCACTCCGCTTTTGTCGCTAAGTGACTGGTTTATAACAGATTATGCGGATTCCTGTCAAACTCCCGAACCTTTCGCGGGAACGCGAATGCGGCTCACTGGGGAACTTTCCCCACGCTAAGTTATTGGAGCGAAGCCATTTTTACCCCAAATGGTGACTTCGTAAAAAGTTTGCGGAAGGCGCTTTAGCTTTTGTCTAAGGCGTGATTTAGACGAGCGGCAAAAGGCAGTTAATCGAAGATTCCCAAGGACTTAACCATCAAATAGCCGTCATTGCCATTGGAGTAATACTTGCCCATTCGCTGGATGATGATGTAACCCATTTGCTCATAAAGCCGTTGCGCCGATTCGTTGCCGACGCGGACTTCCAGCCGGATGGTGGTCACGCCGCGCGCGGAAAAACTGCGCTCAATTTCGTGCAGGATCAGCCTGGCCAAGCCTCTGCGCCGATATTCCGGCGCAACGCCGATGGCGGTAATGTGACCGGTATTGTTGGGTTCGATCACGCCTATGCCGAAAGCCGCCATTTCGTCATAAGCAGACCGAATCTGACGGGCGATGGCGTTAGGGTTATTGAGCAGATAGCGGAAGGTTTCTCGTTCGTATGCCTCGCCGTCCAGAAAACAGCGCAAGTCCAACTGCCACAACTCGTTTAAGTCCGACAGCACCAACGGACGCATCAATCCTTTGAAGGCTCTGGAATAATAGTTGTGATTGATGGCTTGCATAAATCTTCAGATCAACGGCATTCAGACTAACGGTCAAGCCAGCAGCATGCAGTCGCCGTAACTGTAAAACCGATAGCGTTGCTCTACGGCGTGGCGGTAAGCCTGCAAAATCAAATCCTTTTCCGCAAATGCTGACACGAGCATCAGCAGCGAAGATTGCGGCAAATGAAAATTTGTCAGCAGCGCGTCAACCGCGCGAAAGCGATAGCCGGGATAAATGAACAACTCCGTCGAATTGTTTCCGGCGCGGAGTCGTCCGCTTTCATCGGCGGCGCTTTCCAGCGCGCGAACGGAAGTCGTGCCGACGGCAATCACGCGATTGCCGGCTTGGTGCGCCTGATTGACGGCGACGGCGGCGGATTCGCTGATTTCATAACTTTCCGCTGCGATTTTGTGCTCTTCGATTTGTTCGACCCGAACCGGTTGAAAGGTCGCATAACCGACGTGATGCGTGATTTCGACTACTTGAACTTCCCGCGCGCGGAGTTCGTCAAAAACGCGCTCGGTGAAATGCAAGCCAGCGGTCGGAGCGGCAATCGCGCCGCGCTGTTTGGCATAAACGGTTTGATAACGCGGTTCGTCCAGCCTTGTTTGTTTGCCTTGCCGACCTGCTTGCTGATCTGAATGCCCGCGTTTGATGTAAGGCGGCAGCGGCGTATTGCCGATTTCGTCCACGATCTGCTCGAAATTGCCGTCGCATTCAAAACGGATTATCCGCCGGCCTTCTTCGACAATCGCCGTGACCATGCCGCGCAAACGCCCATCGCCGAATTCGACTTCCGAGCCTTCGCGCAAAGCGCGTCCGGGTTTGGCCAGCACTTCCCATTCGTCTGCGATGAGCTTTTTGACCAGAAACGCCTCGACCTGCGCGCCCGGTTCGCCGTTCACAATGCGGCGTCCGAGCAATCGAGCAGGGAAGACGCGAGTGTTATTGATGACTACAACGTCTCCCGCGACAAAGAACGATGGAAACTCCGTGAACCCGCCGTCGCGAAAGCCGCGATTCTTTCGATCAATCACCAGCATGCGCGAAGCGTCGCGCGGTTCCACAGGCTCTTGCGCGATGAGTTCGGACGGCAAATCAAAATCGAATTCTGAAATATGCATGGTTTATTACTGGATGTTTGGCGGGCAGGGTAGAGAAGAAAGCTCTTTGGCGCAATATAAACTCCGCTCAGCACTCCTCTTTTTGTCCCTGGGTTTGTTTTTGATTCTGGCAATGGAGTACTGCGGACAGTTGCGCGCCGAAAAACATGATTGAGCTGGAAATGTACGTCCAGGTCAGCAACGCGACGCCCGCGCCGATGGAACCGTAAAGCAAATCATAGTGAAAATAAGGCAACACCCAGGCAAAAGCGTATTTGACGGCTTCCCACAGCACGCCGGCGATGATTGCGCCGGGCAGGACTTCGATCATCTTGACCCGTGTATTCGGCATGAAACGGTAAATCAAGGCGAACATCAGAATCGTCAACAACAAACTGAGAGTCGCAAGCGTGGCCGGCAACACCGCCGAGGTGAAAGTTTGTGCCAGCAACAATCTGGCGCGCGGCGAGCGTTCGGCGATGGCCACGAAAGCCGACAAACCCGAAGTCAGCAAAAACGACGACAGCAGCAATGTGCCGATGCCGGTCATCATACCTATGGTCAATAAACGCCCGTGCAGAAACTTGCGCGGTTCGGTGTTCCAGACACGGCAGACGGTTCGTTCGGTGATGTTGAAAATCCACGAACCTGCCCACAACAGCACGGTGAAACAAGTGATTTGAATGCCGGTCGAAGCGTCCTTCATTGCTTCCAGATTGCGCCGGACGAAATCATAGGAGCCGGGAAAATAAGGGCGAATCCACAGCAATCCTTCCTGGTAGTAAACCGACAGCAACAGCAGCGCCGGAAACAGCACCAGCATTCCGAAATAAGCGATGGCCGCCGCCGAAGTCGGTAGATCGTTGTGCAGAAAGTCCACGGCTGTGGTGTAGAGGATGCGCGATTTCGGCGCGCGGCTTTTGATTTTCAGCCACAAGCGCACACTGAACGGCGGACGCGTTCGCCAGCGTTCGGCGAGTGAGGGCTTTTCGGCTTCTTTGTCCGCTTCGCGGTTCACTGAAACAAATCTTTCTGCGCCTCTCCGGCACCCGGATTCAGCGCCAGACCGAGGTGTTGATAAGCCGCCGGCGTTACCACGCGCCCGCGCGGCGTTCGATTGAGAAAGCCGATTTGAATCAAATAGGGTTCGTAGATTTCTTCAATCGCTTCCTTGTCTTCGTTGATGGCAGCGGAAATGGTGCTGACGCCGACCGGGCCGCCGCCGAATTTTTCGATGATCGTCGTCAGCAGCTTGCGATCAATTTCATCGAGTCCGAAACGATCCACTTCCATGCGGTTGAGCGCGTCGGTGGCGACAGCGGCTGTAATCACGCCGTCGTATTCGACTTCGGCAAAATCGCGCACGCGCCGCAGCAAGCGGTTGGCAATGCGCGGCGTGCCGCGCGAACGCAACGCAATCGCCCGCGAACCTTCCGGCTCGATCTTTGCGCCGACAATCGAAGCCGAACGCTCGACGATGATTTGCAAATCGTCCACAGGGTAAAAATCCAAATGAAAGTTGATGCCGAAGCGTCCGCGCAGTGGCGCGGTAATCAATCCAGGCCGCGTCGTCGCGCCGATCAAGGTGAATCGCGGCAATTCCAGCTTCACGGAGCGCGCCGAAGGCCCTTGCCCAATGACCAAATCCAACTCGAAATCTTCCATCGCCGGGTAAAGGATTTCTTCGATGGCCGGATGCATGCGGTGGATTTCGTCAATGAATAGTACGTCACCTTCTTCCAGATTGGTCAGCAACGCAGCCAAATCGCCGGCTTTTTCGATCACCGGCCCAGCGGTCATTTTCAATTGCGAACCCATTTCGCGCGAGACGATCAATGCCAGCGTGGTTTTGCCCAGACCCGGAGGGCCATTGAGCAAAACGTGATCGAGCGCTTCGCCGCGCGCCAGCGCCGCTTTGACGAAGATGTTTAGATTGTCTTTGACTTTCTTTTGGCCGATGTATTCGCGCAGGGATTGCGGGCGGAGCGAGAGTTCGATTTGTTGTTCCGTGTCCGTGCTTTGTCCGCCGACCAATCTGGCATCGTTGGCGTCACCGACAGTTTGTTTTTTGTTCGACATGAAAAATTCGCCTTACCGCACGATCAATTCATCTTGCAGCGCGGGAGCGCCGTATTCCGCGCCGCCTGTTTTGACCAAAAGATTGGGCAGAATGCGTGCTTCGCCCGCGCCGTGCGTGTGACCGCACAAAACCATCATTTGACGGTCAGGGTGTCGTTGCATCGCGCCACGCAAAACGTCGCCGACGGCCTGACAGGTGAAGTGCGGCAGCCAATCATCGTCGGAGATTTTCCCCTCGTGCCAACAGGCTTCCTGGAACGGCGGAACGTGTAGCAACACCAAAACTTCAGAGAACTTCGCCAAGGCTTTCGGCAGTGCGCTTTGCAAATAGGCCGCCGCTTCATCACCGAGCGCATTAAGTTGTCGCAAGCGCGCCGCGCGATCCAATCCAGCCAATTCGCGGATCAGATAGTAATCGTTGAGCAGCACGCTTGATCCGGCGTAATTTCCAATGCGTCCGTCGCCCCAGCCGTCGTGCCCAATCAAACAAGTAGTTTCCGTTAGCTTGACCACGCCGCAATCGGGCAAGTAGCGCAGATGAGCGGACTCGCCCGTCAGCGCCGTCGCTGTTTTGCGCACCTGTCGGATGGAGCCGTGATAAAAATCGTGATTGCCCAGGACGAAATACACTGGACGTTGCAAACGCAGGGCGAGCAGCCGCAAGTACGCTTCCACGTCTTCCGCTTCGGCGATGTCGCCCCCTACCAGCAAAGCGTCCGGTTGCGTGTCTAGTATCCGGTCGCAAAACGCATCCACTCGCGCCCGCGAAAGAAAGTTCAAATGAATGTCCGTGACCCAGGCTAATCGTTTCATCGTGACAACCGCGACAGCGCCGATTTGAGTGTCTTGGTGAAGTTCGCATCCGGCGCTTCTTTCAAAACCGCGCTGACTGCCCTTTCCGCCGCCGATTGTTGATAGCCCAAATTGACCAGCGCCGAAATTACATCCTCGCGCATGGCATCGCCGCTTTGCACGACCGCGCCGCCCAAGCCTGAAGCTTCTTCCAATCCCGGCGGCAAAATGGCGGCGGCTTTGTCTTTCAATTCCAGCAGCATGCGTTCGGCGGTTTTTTTGCCGACGCCGGGAATGGCGACGAGTTTCGCCAGGTTTCCAGCGCGCAGCGCTTGCACCAACTCTTCCGCACTCAAACCAGACAGCGCCGTTACCGCAAGTTTTGGGCCGATGCCGGAAACCGTCAGCAGCAACAGAAAGAGTTTTTTTTCGCGGTCGGTGCGAAAACCGAACAGTTGCAGGGCGTCTTCGCGGACGTGTGTATGCACACGCAAACTCACGTCCGTGCCGGGTTCGCCCAGATCATAGAAGGTCGAAAGTGGGACGGTCAGTTCGTAACCGACGCCGCCCACATCCACGATGACGGAATTGGGTTGTTTGTGAATCAGCTTGCCGGTGATATGCGCAATCAAAGCCTTGCTCCTGCTAGTTGTTGAAGTGTGCGCGGAGTGTACGAAGCCGGTTTGGGGCTGTCAATTTGGCCTTTTTGGTGTTTGCAGGGCATTATCCGAACCATCCTGCCTGCTGAAAAAAGCCACAAAGCATCCTTCACATCTTTTCGATCAACTCGCTGAACCGTTGATCCGACCGGAGCTTGTCCAGCATCGGTTCGACGCGTGCGAAAGCCAGAAAACCCGACCGTTCCTCGCAGGCTCTGCTCAACCATTCAAAAGTCTGATCCAAATTGCCGAGTCCCAGATGAACCATGGCGATAAAGTACGAAGACACGTACTGCCGTTTCGACAGGCTTTCCAATTGTGCCAGCATTTGGCGGGCTTCGCGGATTTTCCCTGCGCGCGCGTAAGAATGGCCTAGATAGGAAATGAAAGTGGTAATTGCGCCGGACAGGTTCAAAGCTTTGCGAAAAGCGTTGACGGCGTCGTCGTAGCGGCGCTGTTGAATGTAAACCATTCCGCGATGCCAGTAGGCGAAACCGAAGTTCGGATCCATTTCGAGCACCTTGCGACTTTGCGCCAGAGCTTCGTCGTAACGGCGCGCGAAGTAATACGCCCAACCCAAACTCAGGCTCAGAAACAACGACAGCGGCTCCAGTTCCTGCGCGCGTTTGCAGGCTTCGATGGAAGCGTCATGCTGCGCGGTGGCTTTCAGGTAAAAGCCGTAACCGTCATAAGCGTTGGCGAAGTTCGGACTGAGTTCGATGGCGCGTTTGAATTCAGCTTCGGCAGCGTCGTAATCCCAATCGAACAACAGCCGGAAAAATCCCAACGAACAATGCGCTTCGCCCAAAGTATCGTCGAGTTCGAGCGCCTTGAGCGCGGCGGCTTTGGCAATCGGATAGGCGTCGCGCGGCGGCTGGCCGCCAGTCGAAGAAGCCAGAAAGCCGTAAGCTTCGGCCAGCCCGGCGTACGCCAGTGCATAGTTCGGATCGAGATCAATTGCCTGTTGAAAATGTTCGATGCCTTTTCTGATCCAGTCCGGCGTGCGTTTGCCGACGTAATATCGGCCTTTCAAATAGAGGTGATAGGCTTCGGTGTTGTCCGTGTACCGCTTTCGCAAACGCTCGCGTTCTTCGCCGGTCAGTTGCAGGCGCAGCTTTTGGCTGATTTCTTCGGCGATTTCGTCTTGCAGCGCGAAGATGTCCGTCAGCTTGCGGCGGTACTGTTCGCCCCACAATTGTGACGCGCGCGCAATATCAATCAACTCGGTTTTGACAATCAGCGAATCGCCGATTTGCAACACGCGACCGGTCAGCACTGCATGCACGGAGAGTTCTTCGCCGGTCTTTTGCGGATCGGACGGACGACCTTTGTAACCGAACACGGTGCTGCGCGGCACAACGCGCAAGCCCGGCAATTGCGACAAACTGTTGATGATGCTTTCGGTGATGCCGTCCGAAAGGTAATCCATTTCCGCATCGTTGCCGGCGTTTTCCATCGGCAGGACGGCCAGCGATTCGATCTGTTGACTTGTTCGCCGCAATCGTCCTGAAGGAGAAATCACTTCGCCGCTACGAAGTTCCACGGTCAGGGCTTCACTGATCTCTTCGCTCAAACGCTGTTTGGGCGATTGCGTGGGCGCTTCCTGGCCGAGGCGCGCAAACTCCGCTTCAAAATCCAAACGGCTTTTGATGATCCTCAAATCGTCGAGAAAGCTTTTGATCGTCCGGTAACGAGTGTCGCAATCCTTGCGCAAAGCTTTGTTCAGATTGAATTCAAGCTGCGGCGGCGCTTGCCGGCAGTAGCGTGTGAGCGGCGCAGGTTCCAGTTGCAGAATCGCCGCCATCACGTCCGTCGCCGTCGCGCCGTCAAAGGGCACGCGCCCGGTCAGCATTTCATACAGCACCACGCCCAAACTGAAAATGTCGCTGCGCGCATCCACCACCAATCCGCGCGTCTGTTCCGGCGACATATAAGTCACCGTTCCCATCACCATGCCGGGCGTGGAAACCGGATCAGGAAGAAGGGGGGAAGGGGAGAAAGAGGGACGAACGGGCGAAGAGACGGAGGGAAGGGGGGATTGGGAGGTCGTGGAGTTGTGAGCTATGGGCAACAACAACGTATCTTCGCCATCTCGCCCCGTCCTGCTGTCCCTCCGTTCCGTCGTCTCTCCTTCCCTCTGTCCCTTTTCAGTCAGCTTGGCCAGACCGAAATCCAGCACTTTGACGTAACCGTCCGGGCGGATCATGACGTTTTCGGGTTTGATGTCGCGGTGGGTGATGCCGGCTTCGTGGGCGCTTTGCAGCGCGCCGGCAATCTGCGTGACGATTTCCAGCGCCTGCCGCACGTCTAGGCCGCGCGGCGCGGCGTGCTGCAAATGCTGCCGCAAGGTTTGCCCGGCAATGTATTCTGCAGCGATGAAATAAACGCCGGCCTCTTCGCCAACTTCGTAAATGGTGATTATGTTCGGATGATTGAGCGCCGAGGCGGCGCGGGCTTCCTGCTGAAAACGAGCGACGCGCACCGGGTCTTGCGTAAAGGCGGCGGGCAGAATTTTCAAGGCCAGTTTGCGTCCCAACTTGCCGTCTTCGGCCAAATAGACCTCACCCATTCCGCCCGCGCCGAGTTTTTCCAGAATGCGATAATGTGAAATCCGTTCGTTCACTTGAGCCAGTTTTCCAAGTGAAGTCCCACGATGCGCCCGAAATGACGTTGATTGTTCGTGGCAACGCCATAACCGTGAACCAACGCCGTCGCCGCAATCAGAATATCGGCATCGCCGATCAACATTCCGCGACGATGCAAGTCGGCGTATATGTTCGCTGCTTTAACAATGATTGAATCCGTAATATCGAGGATCACGCTTGTTGCACAAAGACTTTCAAACGTAACCA
>CAZRXE010001093.1:0-4226 GCA_964603695.1 uncultured Heliomicrobium sp. | reverse complement strand
GTCGGCCAAATGCGCCGACGCTTGGTTGAACATTGCCGCCCTCGCATTTCTCGCACTTTGGAGGACACCTCTACTGCGTAGAAATCGCGCTCCTTGCTGTGTTTTCAATGATCTAGCGAACCGGGAACCCGGAAACTACAGATCTTTAACAGCTTCAGCCATTTTTGACTGAGGAAAGGAGCATTATGAATTTCAGGTTATTGCCGGTTGCACTTTGCCTTTTGGTTTTTCATTCAATTGCCTTTGCTCAGGCGCAGGAGCCGCCGCAGGACAAGATGATGTTGGTGGAAGGCTTGGTGGAAACGGCTGCGGGTTGTCCTGTCCTGTTGCGCGAGCCGAAACATAGGCGTCCCAGAATTCTGACGCCGCAAGATGGGATGCAAAAAGTTTACAATCAGGTTGAAATCGAAAATGTCTCCGGCAAGGCAATCAGAAAAGCAATTGTTGCTTTTCGTCACGATGGGCCAAAGGGCGGGATGCTAAGAACCGACTCCGCGACTTCCGCCATTGGCGTTGGCAAGAAGCTGGATTTCAAGGCGAGCTATCAAGTCGGAAGCGGCGATAGAACAACGGAAGGATATAACGCAGTCTACACTGCGTTGGTCCTCGCTGTGGAGTTTGAAGACGGCACACATTGGGTGAAACCTCGAACGGCAGATGACCCACTGACGTGGCAATCGTTGCATAGTCAACCATCGCCGCTAGTTGTTAAAAGATGCGAAAACATAGATGGGGTTTACCGCGCAAATCTGCTTACTCGCTCAAATCAGGTTGTGGCCTACAGGTTAGGGGTCGTAAAGGATATCCCAGGCAATTTCGAAACTCGCTTGGGTGAATGGGTGATGATGCCTAACGCCGTTACACCTGAACGCGTCGAAATCATCATTACTGCTGCTGATCCACAAGTCAGTTTGCCGCAAGCTTGGTTGTTCAAACGTGAAAACGTTCGTTTTGAAAGACTTGGATACCCAGTTTCACAAATCGCTGGTGTCGCCTTGTTCGTTGCAGAAGTTAAGTTGGCCGATGGAACCATTTGGAAACAGAATTTGACCAGAGATGAGTTGATGTGGGGATTGCACAACTAACCCAATTTTGGAGTTTTATGCCGATCAAAATTCGTGTTCACCTTGTAGCGTCAATTTTTGTCGTCGCGTTGCTTTCAACTTTTGCTTTCGCGCAATCACTGAAATTTGAAGTCACCGTTTCGCCGCAACTCAGCCCGCAGCCGGTTGACGGGCGCTTATTCGTCATTCTGGGCAAATCCGAACGGCCTGAACCACGGCAAGGCGCAGGGCGCACGGGCATGACTTCGCCGCCGATTTTTGCCCGCGACGTGAAAGGCTTGACGGCGCAAACGGCGGGAACGATTGACGCTGCGTGCGTGGCGTTTCCGCTGAACAGCCTGAACGACGTTAAACCGGGCGAATACTTCGTCCAAGCCGTGCTCGACACGAACCTCGACATCAAGAATCTGAACGCGCCCGGCAACCTGTACAGCAAACCCGTCAAGCTGCAACTCGATCCGGCGAAAAGCGGCGTGGTGAAATTACAGTTGACTGAACAACTGCCCGCCGATGCGCCGCCGCCGGAAACCGAACTGGTCAAATTCGTCAAACTGAAATCCGAACTGCTGTCTAAATTTTGGGGACGGCCAATTTACTTGCGCGCCGGAATCATCCTGCCGCGAGACTTTGCCAAAGAACCGGAAAAGCGTTACCCGGTGCGGGTTCACATTGGCGGCTACGGTTCGCGCTACACGGGCGTGCAGCGAATGATGACCGCCGGTTCGAACTTTCATAAAGCGTGGATGGGGGACGACGCGCCGCGAATGTTGTTGATTCATCTGGACGGCGCGGGGCCGCTCGGCGATCCGTATCAAGTCAATTCCGACAACCACGGGCCGTATGGCGACGCCGTCACGCAGGAGTTGATTCCGCACATCGAGAAAACTTATCGCGGTATAGGCGAAGGCTGGGCGCGCGTGCTGGACGGCGGCTCGACCGGCGGATGGGTTTCGCTGGCATTGCAGATTTTCTACCCGGACTTTTTCAACGGCGCGTGGTCTGCGTGCGCCGACGGCGTGGATTTTCGCGGCTTTCAATTGGTCAATATTTACAGCGACGCGAACGCTTTCGTGAACAGCAGAGGCTTTGAACGTCCGGGCGCGCGCGAAATCAACGGCGATGTGATGTACACGATGCGCCACGAAGTGCAGGCCGAAAACGTGCTCGGTCGCGGCGATTCCTGGGCCCTGTCTGGCGGACAGTGGGGCGCTTGGAACGCGACTTATGGCCCGCGCGGCGAAGACGGCAAACCCGTTCCGCTGTGGAATCCGAAAACCGGAGAACTTGATCGTTCGGTGGTCGAGCATTGGAAAAAATATGATCTGCGGCTTTACCTGGAAAAAAACTGGGCGACGCTGGCACCGAAGCTGAAAGGCAAACTCCGTGCGTGGATGGGCGATGCCGACAATTATTTTTTGAACAACGCCATGCGGATGCTGGACGAATCGCTGAAAAAAGCTTCGCCCCCGTTTGAAGGCAAGATCGAATTCAGTCCCGGCAAAGGTCATTGCTGGATGGGACTGACCGAAGTGCAAATGATGGCCGAAATGGCTCAAGCGATGAAGAAACCATAACGAGTGTGGAGGAAACGATGCGCGCCAAAACTTTAGCTGTGTTGTTGTGTTTGTTGCTGGTCACGCCGGTGTTCGGCCAAACGCCGAAGCGGCGGCCTTCGATGCGCGAGCAGTCGGAGATTCAACAAGGTTGGTTGAAACTGCGGCTGGAAAAAGTCCTGCCCGCGTTGATGCGCAAGCACGGTGTAGCGATGTGGTTGGTGATTTGTCGCGAGTACAACGAAGACCCGGCCTATCGTTCGCTGACTTCGCCAACGGTCTTTGCCGCGCGACGCCGGACGATTTTTGTCTTTACGGATCAAGGCGAAAAAGGCATTGAACGTCTGGCGCTTGGCGGCGGATCGAACGGCGGTTTGTATCAAGTCTATCGCGACCCCGAAGTCGAAAACCGCGAGCTTTGGGGAGAAAGTCAGTGGGCGACTTTGCGAAAGCTGATCGCCCAGCGTGATCCGAAAAACATCGCCGTCAACATTTCGCAAACGCATGCTTTTTCCGACGGCCTGTCGGCTGGCGAATACGAAAAGCTGCAACAGGCGCTCGGAGCGGAGTATTCCAAACGGCTGATTCGCTCTGAAGAATTGGCGCTGGATTACATCTCGATCCGGTTGCCGGAAATGCTGCCGACGTACAAACAGATGATGGAGATCGTTCATTCAATCATCGGGCGCGCGTTTTCCGCCGAAGTCATCAAACCCGGCAAGACGACCAATCAAGATGTCGTTTGGTGGATGCGGCAACAGGTCAATGATCTGGGCTGCGGCACTTGGTTTCAGCCGACGGTGCGCGTGCAGCGCAAAGGTTCAGGAATTCCCAGCAATCTGGCCGAAGACGCGCCAGTGGTGATTGAACGCGGCGACGTGCTGCATTGCGATTTCGGGCTGACGGCGTTGGGCTTGGCGACCGACACGCAACACATGGCTTACGTTCTGCGCGCGGGCGAAACCGACGCGCCCGCCGGCATCAAAAAAGCGTTGGCGAACACCAACCGCATGCAGGACATCCTGATGGAAAAGATGAAGCCCGGTCGCACCGGCAACGAAGTCCTGGCCGACGCGATTGCTACCATGAAAGCCGAAAAAATCAACGGCACGTTTTACACGCACCCCATTGGCGACCACGGCCACGGCGCGGGGCCGCTGATCGGGCTGTGGGATCGGCAGGAAGGCGTCCCCGGTCGCGGCGATGTGAAACTGATTTCGAACACTTGGTTTTCCATCGAACTCGGCGCACGTACGCCAGTGCCGGAATGGGACGGCGCGGAACTGTTCGTCGGTCAGGAAGAAGACGCCGTTCTCAATACCGACGGCAAAATGGAATGGGTGCTGCGGCGGCAAACGAAATACCACTTGGTCAAATAGGCATTGACTGAAAACCGGCAAAAAGATGCGGGCGGAAACAGTTGGTGAACTGTTTCCGCCCGCATCTTTTTGCCGGTGAGTTGAACCGGGATTAGTTTCTCCGTCCGGGGATGGGCAGATCGTTGCTGCGGCCAAGCGTTTTGAACTGCATCGTGCCATCGCTGCTGCGTTTGATTTGCCAGCTTCCGGTGGCCAGTTGCCAGACGGCGGGGTCGGCTTTGCCGTCGCCG
>CAZRXE010001092.1:0-1879 GCA_964603695.1 uncultured Heliomicrobium sp. | reverse complement strand
GCCGCCAGCAGGGTGATCGCGGCAGTGACAACGACGGCAACGAACGCGCTGCTCCATTTGCCGCGCGGCACCACAACGCCCAAACGCGCGATCCACCAACTTTGGGCTCGGCCCGATTCCATCTTTCCATCGCGGGATGGCAGGATGCAAAGCACCGCGAAGAAAACAAGTTTTACCACCGGCACAAAGAACAGCAGCAGCCAGAGTGGTTTCCATCCCAGCGAACGAAGTCTTCGCAGCGTTAACAGTGTTCCGACCCAAAGAAACGGCAGGGAACCAACCAGTATCGCGAGAAAGAACGGTTGCTCAGACTGCTTCAGGGGCGATTGCCAGAGATAAAACCTCCAGGTCTCCCAACTGAAGATTGTCCAAGGATCGTCAAACCAAACGTAAGCGATCAATCGGTCGAGGTTGAACTTTATCGCGCAGAGTAGGATGCCCCAGAAAAGAAACGTGCTGCGTGCAAGATCGCCATCCCAGCGCCAAAGATCGGAGAGTTTTGGTTTCATGGCATTTCAAAGAAGGCTGTCGTCCGATGCGAACGGTGTTTGGGTTTTGGCTCAGGGTTGCTGGTTGGTGCGACGTGCTTTTTTACGCAGCCCAGCGTGAGGAACAGCTTCAATCGCAGCCAGAAATTTCCGCGCTCGTGGTATGTGGCAATCATGACTTGTCTCCTTTGCTCTTAATGCAGGTGCTGATCGTGCAGTATCGGTTTCGGGCAAGGACACGATAGCCAGCCCGCAGCGGAATCATTGCGCCAGGAATTTTGCTCGCGAACCACAGCGGCCAGAGCCACCAGATGTATTTTGCAAGAAAGGCCGCCGCGTCCGCGCCGCCAAGCACGCGCAGGTCGGGTAACAGAAGGCGCATCTCGGTCAGCAACTCCGCCTCTGGCAAATTGAGACGTGTTTTGACCCACGGGGTTTGGAGTGGAACAAAACCAAAGCCACGACGGAGCAGGGGGCGTTCAACGCCTCGCAGCCAGCGCAGACAGAAGGCGCAGTCGCCGTCGTAGCAAATCCAGCCTGCGACGGGGTTGGCGTTGTTGTCTGTCATTTCCGTATGCACAGAAATAGCACTCCAAATAAAAAGGCGGACTCAACCGCCAAGACCAAGAACCTTAAGAACTTTGTCGCCGAGCTTCACAAACTTGACCATTGCGGCGGTTGGCCATTGGCGCACCTGCACATACCAAGCCGTCGTGGTTTCAAAAAAATTGTGGAGGTCTCTGAGCTTCTGCTCCGTATATTCATCCGTCTCTTTGTCCTTCTCGGCCGCTTCGATACATTCGCGCAACATGCGCATGGTGGGGTCAATCTCGCGCTTCTTGCGCTCGTCCAGCACCACCCGGAACATCTCCCAGACATCATTCATGCTCTCGAAGTGATCGCGCGAATCACCGAGCACATGGACGCGCTTCACGATGCCCCAGCCTTGAAGTTCCTTCAGGCTGTTGCTGACGTTCGAGCGCGCCACGTTCAGAGTGTCAGCGATGTCTTCGGCATGGAGTGGCTTGGGCGAAATGAAGAGCAGGGCGTGAATCTGGGCCACGGTGCGGTTGATGCCCCAGCGCGTGCCCATCTCACCCCAGTGGAGGATGAACTTCTGTTGAACTGGACTTAGTGTCGGCATGTTTCCTATATTTCTGTCTATACAGAAATTATCGGTATTGCGGGTATTGTCAACAGTGGATTTTGTCCAATGCCAGTGCGGTTTTGCGCTTTGCAAACTATCCGGCGTCCAGGTTAAGTTTCCCTATTGTGAAGAAAGCCCGCTTTTCAGGAGATTCTGCCCGAATCGGAATAATGAAATCGACCGGCTTGATGTTGGCAATTTGCTCCTTGGTAGTTGGCCAGCCCGCCAAGGCCTCGTCTTCACT
>CAZRXE010001091.1:0-4033 GCA_964603695.1 uncultured Heliomicrobium sp. | reverse complement strand
CCAATCCCAGGTAACAGCAATTGATGAAGACCAGATCTGGGACGACGCGGAGTTGCTGGATTTCCGCCGCCGTCAGCCGCATGCCGTTGCCCAGAATCATGCCGCTTTGCAGCGGATGCTTCGGATCATACATTCCGTGACCGGCAAGATGGATGATGCGGTAATCGCGCTCGAACAAGTTGGTGATGATCGAAAGCGCGTTGCCGCCAATCAGCGGATAGGTGCTGAACTGTCCGCCGCCGCGCACCGTGCCGAAAGCCTGATTGACGATCAATGCTTCCTGCCGCGCGCCGGGCAGCGGCGCGAAGTCCGTTTCGCCTGTCAGCACGGGATCGCCGACGATCAAGACGTTGCCGCCGCGCGCCGATTGCGGATTGGGGCGAAAATCGCCTGTCGCCAGTTGGCGAATCATCCCGCGCCCGCTGCCGCCTTTGCCTATGACCACCGGTGTGACGTCTTCGCGCGTGCGTTCGGCCAGCAGTTCCCACGGGTACTGCGCCGATTCACTGTCCACGTATAAAACCAAATCGCCTTCGGCAGAGATTTGATCTTTGAAGCTGTTCGGAATCAGCAACTCGAACAAGGTCGCGCCCAGACGGTTGCTGTAATCGCCGGAATCAATCGCCTGTTTGATTAAACCGTTGATCAGTTTGCGCTGCGTCGGCAGCATCTTTTCTTCGATACGAGCGCGTTCGGTGTAGACAGTGAAATTCAGCCGCTTCTCATTGTTTTCGGCGGCGGCGGATTTGTCATTTTCGGCTTTGTCGTCTGTGGTTTTGTCGTCCACGGCGATGCGGATTTTGCGCGACCAGCCGGACGAATATAAATCCAGCGGGCGTTGCGGCTGGCCGCCTTCTCTGCAAACCAGGTAAGGCGGGTCGAGCGTCAGCTTTTCGCCGGGCGATAAATCCAGCGGCGGACGTTCGGTCAATCGCTGCACGGCGCGGACGGCTTGCGTGGCGATGTCTTCATAAAGTTCGATCAATTCGACGGCGTTGATACGCACCTGATTCCACAAACCTTGTTTCTGCAAAATGCGGTTGGTTTGCATCGCGCCTTCGACAATGGCGCTGACCGAATCCATAGCGTTGAAACTGCTGCTGCTGTAAGTGCCGAGCAGCAAGGCGCTGAACGAAGCATTGACGTGTTTGCCGCTTTTCTTCTTGTCGTCGTCGTTGAGCAAACTAAGCGCGTAACGCAGCGACGCCGTAATGATGCCGTTGCGAACCTTGTCGCGACTGATGTCGCCGAATTCGCCCAGGCCTATGACCATTACGCCTTCGATCTCGGCGTCTTTCAGACGCAGGATTTCCGCAGTGCCTTCGTCGCCGGGATAAAGGCCGAGTTGCGACAATTGCGACAGGCGATTGTCGAGCAACCGGTTAATGACGCCTTCCGCGCCGACAATCTGGTCGCCTTTGTAATGGCCTACGGCAATCGGGTACTTGGCGTTGCGCAGGTGCGTGTGAACGATGGAAATGTTCAGCGTATGCACTTCCAGGTCTTCGGCGGTGGCGATTTGCCCGCCCAGCGCCGCTGCGGCCAGATCGGTTTCGTCCGGGAACATCTGGATTTCTTCTTCGACGATCAAGTGTTCCTTCGCTTCCGCTGCCTCGCCGCGCCGGGCAATACGTTCTGTCGGCAGCTTGTCGGTTGTGCCGCGTTCCAGCAAATCAACGAAAGCGTTGAACGAATCTTTGTGCGCGGCCAAATCGCCGTGTTCGGCGTTGGCAAACCACATTTTGACGCCGTCCAGCTTGCCCGCTTCATAAGTCACGCGGCCATCGCCTTCAGTCGTGCCGATGAAATTGACACCGTTGCCCGCCACTTCCAGCTTGAACGGCGTGCTGGCCGAAGTTCCCGCGACATAAAACATTCGGTCTTTGTCCACGGCCGCAGCCAATGAAGCGCGCAATGTTTTGGCTGCGGCCAGATCATCCGCATCCGGCGATGGAATGTTTTTCCAGGCGGCGTTTTCAAAAAAGTCTTCGGGCAGCATTTCCAGCAGGCCGTTGTATTGCCGGATGATTTCAATCAGCTTGGCCTTGTCGTTTTTCAAATCTACTGTCGCCAGCAGACTTAGCGTCTTTTCCTTACCGGCCAGGATTTGCGGCACGACGTAAGAGCCGCGATTCGGCGTTCCCAGCATCAGCACGCGGCTGTCGCGCGATTTCAATTTCTGCCAGGTGTCGCCGTGTTTGGCGATCATTGCGCGGACGACCAACCCGCCCATCGAATGTGCCACGAAGCGGATCGGGCGTTTGTGGTTTTTCAATTCGCGTTCGACGGCTTCGGCCAGATTGGCGGCGGCTTTTTCCAGCGACAGCCGCCAGTCGTAAGGGAACGGAATCACTTCGTAGCGGTCTTTCAAAAAGCGAATCAAATCCTTGTAGGCCGAAGCGACCACGGCTTCCGGCACAACGCGCTCGGCGTTGATGCGCAGTTTGTTCATCCCGCCCAGCGCCAGCGAAAACGGATCGAGCCAGATGCGGTCGTCATCCACGCTGAGATGGCTGCCCATAATGCCGGGCACGATGAAGACAATCGGCAGCGTGCCGGATTGAACCGCGCGCGTGCCACGACTGACGATTTCGCGTTCGGCTTCCGGCGTCAGCGATTCAAAGCCGGCCTTTTCCGCCGCCACGGCGTCCGCTTGTTCGGACTTCAGCCAATTGACCAGCCGCGTGCGCGTTTTGTGGTTGGTGAAGTAATTAAAATGGCTGACTTCCTGGCCGTGGTCGAAGAATTTGAACGCGCCTTTTTCGCGATTCATTCCGCCGGTCATTGAGCGCGTGTTGACGATCAAATCGTTGTCTTCGCGAAAGAGGGCTTCGATGGGCAGCAGCTTCAGCCTGTCCAGCAAACCGCCCGGTTCGATGTCGCCTTGAATGACGGCCAGATCGGATTGCGTAGTCAGTTTCAAAGTGTTGAGCATTGCCACCAGCGGCGATTCAGGCATCATCGCTTCGATGCCGGGCAGGCTTTTCGGATCGGTCGGATGTTGCAGCAGGGCGATGACGGTTGAGCGAATGAAGTCCAGCGTCGGTGACGCTTTCATCCACGGCAGGTTTTCCATCAGGTTGAAGATGCCTGAAAAGAAATCGTTGATCTCTTTGGAGAGCAACTTGGTTCCGCGCGCCGGACAGGCCACGCGCACGAAACGTTCGATTCGGAATTTCTTGTTCGCCAGCAATCGCACCAACTCTTCCAACTGTTTGATGTCTTCATCGCGGTTGTGTTTTTTGAAAGGCAGCGCCAACCGATTCAGAAAATCTTTCATCTGCCCCGCGCCGGCGATTTCCTTGACCTGACTGAGGCAAAGCAGTTCGCCGACCAGGCCGCCGCGCGAATGCGACACCAGATGAAGCGTCGCGCCGCCCGGCAAAGTTTGCGCCAGTTCAATCGCGTTCAGCACCGGACTTTTGCTCAAGGTGCGATGTTCGTAGGCCACTACGCGCCCAGGGTATTGCCGTTGCAAATCGTCCCATTCAGGCGTGGTGTCAATGCCTATGACATCGAAATCGTGCCGCACGCCCAGCCGCCCGAAACTGCCCACGCTGCTGGACGCCGTGCCATGCAGAAACAGCAGATATGGCGCGTTGTTGTTCAGGTCTTTTTCGCCCAACTTGTCCACGCCGTCGAGCTTTCCGGCCAGCAACTGCGGCCCGGTGAAGCGGTACAAGCCTTCGCCGCCGGGATTGAGCTGGCTTTCGATCTTCTTTTCCAACTGCTCGACGATAAGGTTGGCCGCGACCGCCGGCCCCTGACCGGCAATGAGGTCTTTGAATTGCTCCGCTTTTGGCCGCAGCAACTTGACGACGCTTGCGCCGAGTTTGCCGGCCAATTCTTTCAAGCCTCGGCTGGAACTTTCCTTGACCCAGATGGAAGGGATTTCGATTTCGTCGGTCTGCGCTTTGGGAACGGCGCTGCGCAAACTGCCTTTGGCGACTTCTTCCTGCAACTGTTTGACCGACCACCATTGCCGCGTGCCGTTGTCGAAAATCACTTCGACCACGTCGTCTTCCTCAGCTTT
>CAZRXE010001090.1:0-2124 GCA_964603695.1 uncultured Heliomicrobium sp. | reverse complement strand
CGCCACCACCCGCGCCGCCCGCACCACAATCCGCCGCCGTTACCGAAGATTCCCTGGCACCAGCCCTGGTTTCTTCCGGTCTGGTTGCGCAATCGGAAATTGACCGTTTGCGCGGAATAGACGCGCGAGGCCGCAGACTTTGTCGAGCATTGATCGAGGAAAATCTGGTCACCGAAATCGGGCTGCGCGATTTGATGGCGCGCACTTTCAACATTCCGCTGGTGGAACTGAAAACGATGGAAGTGGATGCCGCTTCAGCCACCAAACTGCGCGCGGAATTCCTGCGGAAAAACTTCATTTGCCCGGTTGTCAGCCAACAACCGGAACGGCTGATGCTGGCCGTCGCCGACCCCACAGACAAGGCTGTCATTGAACAATCCGAGCGCATCACTGGCAAAAAAGCCTCGCTGCGACTGGCCAAGTTCAGCGACGTCACGGCGCAAATTGACGGCTACTTCACGCCGCGCTTAATCGGCGTGCTACCGACCGGCGAAAAAATCGAAGCGTTGCTCAATCAAGCCGAAATCGAAATCGGCAAAGCCGCGCACAACAAACTGGTTATTTTCGATCCGACCGTCAGCAGCACGCACGCCGTGGTGCTGGTACGCGACGGCGGTTACAGCGTAGTGGATCTGGGCAGCAGCAACGGAACTTTCGTCAACAGTAACCGGCTGACGACCGAAGCCTGCACCTTGCAGCACGGGGACAAGATTCAGCTTGGAAACGTGCTGCTTACCTTCCGTAATCCGGCGGAAACCACTGAAAACAAAACTGCGCGCCTGTCGCTGGAAGCGCTGGAAGAAGTCCGCCGCCGCGCGGCTTTGCGCAGCGATCCGGCCATGCAGTTTCCGCGCACCGACCCAAGTTCCTGGACAGCGCCGCCGGTCGCCGTGCCTCCTTCCAAAGTCGTTACCGCCGCCGAAGACGACGATGTGGAAAGAGCCGAAAAGAAGAAAAAGAAAAAAGACAAAGACAAAGGCGGATTTTTCAGCGCCAACGCCCTAAGTCGCATCATCGCCCAGGTGATGGGCGCGGTGGTGACGATTGCCGGCACGATCATCGTCGCCAAATACGCGCTCAGAAACCCCAGCGATCCAAGCAATCCGTCAAGTCCGACTTCCATTACCAAAGCGGCCCGGTTGAGTTCTTCCGCTTCCTGGTCGTCCTTGCCGGGCGCGAAACTGGAAGCTTCGGGCGTGGCCGCCGTGCCGGGCAGCGATTTGGTTCTGATGGTGGACGACAGTCAGCCCGGCGCGGTGCTGGCAATGAAACTTGATTCGGTTGGCGACCCCATCGGCACGCCAACAGCGATTCCGCTCGGCGTCAGCATCAAAAACCCTGAAGCCATTACCAGCGACGGCGCGAATTTTTATGTCATCGGTTCGCTCTCCGATCCAAGCTGGGGGCCGCAAAACGCCATTGCCAGATTTTCCTTCGACGCTCAAACACAAACTTTGCGAGGGCAAGCCGAAGTCATTCAAAACTTCCGTGATTTTGTGCTGGGCAAAATTCCTGAATTGAAAGGACTGGGCGAAAAGCCCAGTGTGCAGGGCGGACTGAATATCGAAGGACTGGCCTGGGACAAACTCAACGACCGTCTTTTGATCGGTTTGCGTTCCCTGCTTGGCAATCAAGCCGTGCTGATTCCGCTAAGACTGCGTGACTTGCGGGGCGCGTTCACCCAGGAAAACCTGGTTCTCGAAAACCCGTCGTTCATACAGTTGCCTCTGGCCGGACAAGGCATACGAGACATCGCCTACGACCCTCATCTGAGGTCTTTTCTGATTATTTCCGGCGCACCGGAAGGCGTTGAAAAGTCGGATTTCAGGCTTTGGGAATGGAACGGCGATGCTTTGACCCCCAAAGTCCATCAGGAAATGACGCTTGATCCCAAATTCAAACCCGAAGGTCTGACTTACACCATTCTCGGCGGCCGTCCGCTTCTTTTCCTGGTCGGCGACGCCAGCAGTTACACAAAACTTGATTACTCGGACTCGAAGTAAACCCGAGAACAAGACGCGAAAACTTTTTCGAGCTTTTACTCCCGCAAAATCCGCATGCAGTTTAACGGGGTTTGATTCGGCAGTGCCTGACCCCGGCAGGCTGCTTTTGTGCCCCCGACAA
>CAZRXE010001089.1:0-2452 GCA_964603695.1 uncultured Heliomicrobium sp. | reverse complement strand
GCCGGCGGACGCTCAGCAGCCGCTGGTAGCGACGTCGAACTACGTGACGGGACAGGTCTTCAACCGGTACTTCACGGTGGGCTTGTCGGGGAGCGGGAGCTTCAACCGGTTCGCGCGGCAGACGACGGAGCTGGTGATTGATATTTCGGGTTTCTTCGCGCCGTAAGGCAAGATCAGGTTGTAGACAGTCGCGCGGTTGTCAATCTTTCAAGGCTTTTGTCTTTGGGGTTGCAGCCGCGCTTTGTTTGTTCAACACCATCTGCGCCGTTGCCGCCGGACAGCCGGTCAAAACCTATTGCCAAAACCCCTGCCTTGTATGGCCTGATGAAATTCGCTTTGAAACACTGCAGCGCATTTTTTGTTTTCTGTCTATGCGTCTTTGGTGCTTTACGCGAGATTTCAATTTGCACGAGCTTTGTTTATTTGGCGCGCGACCGGCATCTCCAACGTCAGAATGAAACAGGGATTTCAACTGGCGGTCTGACGTTGGCGCAAACGGGGCGAAAGCTTGCGTAGTTTTTCAATTATGGCAGGCAGAACTTCCAGCACGTATTCCACGTCTGCTTTGGTGTTGTCTTTGCCGAAGCTGAACCGCAAAGAACCATAACCATTGTCGCGCGGCAGCCCAATAGCCATCAGAACATGCGAAGGTTCGGTCGAACCCGACGAGCAGGCAGAGCCGGTCGAAACCGCTACGCCTTTCAAATCCAGCGAAATCTGTAAGCCTTCGCCTTCGACAAAATCGAAGTTCAGATTGGCGATATTCGGCACGCGCCGTTCTGCATCGCCGTTGCGCGTTACGTCCGAAATGCGGCGGAAAATTTCGGTTTCCAGGGTATCGCGAAGTTCGCGCGCCTGTTCCATTCGCTCGGCCAGATGCAGGCGGACGAGTTCAGCCGCTTTTCCTATGCCGACAATTAACGGAACGCTTTCAGTTCCGGCGCGGCGGTCGCGTTCGTGATGGCCGCCGTGCATTTGACTGGTTAGCCGCACGCCTTTGCGGACGTAAAGCGCGCCGATGCCTTTGGGTCCGTGAAACTTATGCGCGGTCAGAGTCAGCAAATCCACGCCGAGTTTTTTCACGTCCACAGGAATTTTGCCGATGGATTGCACGGCGTCCGTGTGCAGGTGTAAATGCCGCTGGCCGGCTTCGCGGCGCGCTTTGACGAGTGTGGCTATTTCCTGAAGCGGCTGGATTGTGCCGATTTCGTTGTTGGCATGCATGACGGTGATGATCGTGGTTTCGTCGGTCAGCGCTTCGCGCACGTCGTCAACACGAACGATGCCTTCGCGATAGACGGGCAAATAAGTTACCCGCCAGCCCAGCTTTTCCAGGTGCGCGCAACTGGCCAACACCGCCGGATGTTCGATTCGTGAAGTGATAAGGTGACGGCCTTTTTCCTGGTGCGCCTCGGCGATGCCTTTGATGGCCAGATTGTCCGATTCCGTGCCGCCGGACAAAAAGGTGATTTCAGGCGGCGCGGCGTTGAGCATTCGGGCTACTTGTCCGCGCGCGTCTTCGATGGCTTGTTTGGCGCGCTGCCCGAATTGATGCGTGCTGGAAGCGTTGCCGAACTCCTCGGTGAAGTAGGGCAGCATGGCCTTCACCACTTCGTCATCAACTCGTGTGGAGGCGCTGTTGTCGAGATAGATTTTTTTCAGTGTCATAACGAACTACGACCTTATCTGAGAGATTCTCACTTGAACAAATATTTACTGGCGATCAGGAGCGTCAAATTCACGACGTTCACCGCCAGCCAAAGCAGAAAGGATTTTTTTATCGTCTGTTTAGCCGAAAGGTAATCCGGCTCTTGCGATGGTAATTTTCCGTGCGTCCCAAACCAGGCACCAACGATGGCCAACGCGCCGAGACATACATAGGTGAAATAAAACTCAACTCGAATCGGCAAATCCATCGAACTGAGAAAGGGATTGATGAATGAAACGATCAGGAACAGCACCGCCCCCGGATTGAATGTTCGGATGGTGTTGGCGGAACTGATGGCACGGTCTACTGCAAGCGTGCTGATTGCACTGGCTTGGAGTTTTTGTTTATCCAATTTGATTCCGCAGTAGGGGCATTGTTCCCGTTCATACAACACTACTTCATTGCAGGCAGGACATCTGACCGTAACGGCGACGTTGGGATCAAGAATGTTTTTGTCCAGATTCATAACGGTTTCCTTTTGAAGTGGTGATTGACTGTGCCGCGCAAGCATACACCAAATGGAATTCGGTTGGCCGCAACCGCCCCAACTGGTTCCTTGTTTTGAATCAGGCGATGGTGTAGAAATCGCGTACCCCTTTGACATCTCCCACAGACAATTCAATAGACCGCAGAAGGAGGCAATTCATGAAGACAATCTCGATCCGCCGTTTTTCCGCGTTGGCAATGGCGCTGGCCGCTCTGTTCATCGTGACAATAATGACGATGGCGGGAGTGGCGCAAACT
>CAZRXE010001088.1:0-5061 GCA_964603695.1 uncultured Heliomicrobium sp. | reverse complement strand
CGCATGTTACCTGTCACGCTGGGCTATCCGAAAGAGTTGATGCCGGTCATCAACAAACCCGCTCTTCAGTTAATCATCGAAGAATTCATCGCCGCCGGACTGAAAAAGATCGTCATCGTGACGGGCGAAAATCCCGCGCCGCTGCATCGCCAATACAAGCCTGAACATTTGCCGCCGCGCGGTAAATACAAACCGCTCGACGAATTTCTGGACACACTGTCGGGCGTGGAAATCATCTTCGAACCGCAAGCCGGCCCATACGGCAACGGGACGCCGCTGCTGGTCGCGCGCCCGCACATTCCCGAAGGCGAAGGCTTCATTTATGCCTATGGCGACGACATTCTGAAAACCAGAGTTCCCTTTGCCAAACAACTGGTTGACCTGCACAAGGAAACCGACGCGCTCGTAGTCGGCACCCAGCCCGTCGCCTGGGAAGACGTTGTTCGCTACGGCATTGTCGAATTCAAGGAAGGTTCCGACCGCGAAATGAAGGACGTGATCGAAAAACCTTCGCGCGACGAAGCCAAATCGAATCTGGCGATGTTCGGGCGCTTTTTGCTTTCGACCGAAGTCATCAAAATTCTGAGCGAGATTCCGCTCGGTAAATCCAACGAACTGTGGCTGACCGATTCAGTTCGCGAATACGTCCGGCGCGGAGGCCGCGTCGTCGCTCAAGCCGTCACTGACGGCGAATGGCTGACCATAGGCGATCCGGTCAATTACCTGCAAACGATAATCGAATATGCGCTGGAAAACGCGGAGATTCGCGCCGCACTGGAACCACGCATCCGCCGGATTCTAGGTTGATCCGAACCCTATGACCCGAAACCAACAAATCGGTGCGTGGCTGCTGCTGAGCATCCTGTTGGCAGTGGCCGCGTACCGCTGGCTCAGCTTGCCGCAATGACCAAACCTCCGTTGTCCCCTTTAATCGCCGTTGTCGGCCCAACCGCTTCAGGAAAGAGCGATCTGGGCATTGCGCTGGCGCAGCGGTTCAACGGGGAAATCATCAACTGCGATTCAGTGCAGGTTTATCGCGGCATTTACGTCGCCACGGCCAAAGTCCCGCCCGAAGAACAACGAGGCATCCCGCATCATCTAATTGACATTGTCGAACCGACGGAAAACTTCACCGCCGTCGAATGGGCCGCGCGCGCGCGCGAAGTGATTGCCGACATCGAATCGCGCGGCAAACTGCCGTTGCTGGTCGGCGGCACGGGGTTTTACCTGCGCGCGCTGGCCGTGAAGTTTTTCAATTCGCCGGAAATTGACGAAAGTCTTCGTCGCAGATTTCAAAAGATTCTGGAACGACGCGGCGCTGAACATCTTCACCGTATGCTCGGAAAAGTGGATCCGCCACTTGCCGCCAAATACGCGCCGAAAGACTGGTCGCGCGTGATTCGCGCGCTGGAAGTTTATTTTTCCTCGGGAAAGCCGCTTTCTGAATGGCAAGCGCATTCACCCGAAGAACCCACTGAAGAAGCCGCACGGCTGCATTACCTGGTGCTTGAACCGCCGCGCGAAGCCTTGTACGACCGCATCAACCAACGCACGGATTTGATGGTCGAACGCGGCTTGCTGAACGAAATTAAAAACCTGATTGCCGCAGGCATTCCACCCACAGCCAAAGCCTTCAACGCGCACGGTTACAAACGATTCGTCGAACATTTGCTGGGCAAGCGAACTTTGGAAAGCGCCGTCGAACAAATGAAGCTCGACACGCGCCATTACGCCAAACGCCAGTGGACTTGGTGGCGCGCGCAACAAAACACCTTTTGGTTAAATGGCTTCGGTTTCGAGGAGCGAGTAATTGAAGTGGCTACTGATATTGTCCGACAGTTACGCAACTCAACTTCCATTTAGCAGTCCAGCAACGGCAATAATTGGTCAAGACTTTTCAAACAGTGAAAAGCCGAATTAACACAATGCTTGCCGTGACGATCCAGCAAGACGGCTTGCAGACCAGCCGCCGCCGCGCCCTCCGCGTCTTCGCGCGGCGAATCTCCGATGTGCCAGGCTTGATGCGCTTCGATGCCGTGATACGTGAGCGCCGCTTGAAAGATGGCCGGATCGGGCTTGGCAGCGCCCGCCCGCGTCGAAAGGTGAACCGAATCGAAAAAAACGTCCAATTCACAGGCTCGCAGCAAGTCTTTTAACCGCGAATCGAAATTGGAAATAACGCCCAGCCGCCAGCCGCACTGTTTCAGTTGCGTCAACGCGGGAACGACATCGTCATAGACCGTCCACAATTCGCCGCCGCGAAATTGCTCGAACACGTCTTCAAAAAATTCGTCGAAGTGCGGAAACGCGCCGAACTCCGCAAACACCGCGCGCACCAGATTCCGCCACCAGCCCTTTTCGAGTTCCGGCAATTTGTCCGCCGGCGTTTTCAGCGGAAAGGCCATCGGCGGTTGCAGCCCGAACCAGCGCGCGAAGTTTTGCTGCAACTGTTCGGCATCGGCTTCCATGCCATATTGGCCGGCCACACGGCGATAGATTTCGCCGACACTGCCGCGCACTTCCAGCAGCGTTCCGGCGGCGTCGAAGAAAATGACAGCTTGATTTTCCTGGGTACGCATCGCTTCCAGCGTGCGTGAATTATGAGGTAGTAAGTCCAAAGGAATTTGATTACCTGCCGAGTCCGCACGCTGGAAACGATGCGTACCCAGGCTTAAGTTACTTGCCTCGTTTGCCGTCGTATTTGCACTTTGCATTATCGGCTTTCAGGAAATACGACTTGTAATTCGACGCCTTCGGATCCATGCAGCCGACCAGATTGACCAGTTCGACTTTGCGGAATTCGACCGGATGGCTTTCGCTTTGCAACGAGATGTAGCCTTCGCTCAAAAGCATGCCGTCTTTCTTGACCGCCGGATCGTGACCGCTGACGCTGCCGCCGCCGATTTGCGGTTTGTCGTAAGCGAGCACGGTTTGGCCGTCAATCATGTGTTTGATCTGTTTGTCGCCGTCCACCAGCAGTTCGACGCGCACCCATTGGTCGCCGTCGTAAGTTTTCGATTTCGAGTTTAGGCAATGCGTGGTGAAAAGTTTGCCGTCAATTTCGACGTTAGTGCCGGGCGTGCAAAGGTTCGCCGTGGTGCGCGGGCCTTTGCCCAGACCGCCGAGCAATTGCGCTTCGATGGAAATCGGAAAGTCCTGATCCTTGCCCATGCTTTCCGGCGATTGACAATGCAGCATCACGCCGCTGTTGCGCGTCGCCCAGTTGGGGCCGCCCGCGCATTGATCGCCGACGAAGCGATATTCCGCCGCAATGATGTAGTGCGAGAATTTTTCCTTGTAGAAAATATGGCCGAAGCGTTCGTTGAATTGGTCGTATTTCTCGTAGCCGACTTTCATCACGCCGTTTTCCACACGGAAGGTGTTGCCGAAGTTATCTCCCAGCGCATAGCCGCGAATTTTGACTTTCCAGTCTTTCAGGTCTTTACCGTTGAACAACTGAATCCATTCTTTTTGGTCGGGATCGTTTTTGGCTTTTTGCGCGGTAACGGTTCGAGTCGGAGCCTGGAAAAGCAAAAGCGCCAGGCCCAGGTAAAAACAAAGCGCGGCACAATAGCGCACAGGTTTCATGAGTTCGTCTCCAAAGTTTGTTGTTTTCTGTCGGTATTGCTTGAAGGAATGCGATTGCTTGCGGCGTCAATCTATCCCAGCCCGCAGCATTTGGCCAGATCATCAACGCGGCAATGCGCGGGGGAAAACTTTCTTTTCAAAAAAGCCGCGCGGCGGTTGCTGAAAATCATCCGCAGCCTTCACAATCCGCCTTCCGAACTTCCCTGGAAATTCACTCTCATTATGCGAACGGAGTACTGGAATGCGAAGCGGACTGCGAACAGGTCTTGGGCTGAAATTCGTTTGTTTTTTTCTGGCGATGTTGTTTTTCGGGTATGGCGCTTTGAATCGTCACGCTTCGGCGTTTCAAGCTCGGCCAATAGATTTCAACCGCGACATTCGCCCGATCTTGTCCGACAAATGTTTTGCCTGCCACGGCCCGGACGCGACTGCCAAAAAGATCAAACTACGGCTGGATTCGGAAGCCGCCGCCACCGCCGACCTGGGCAGAGGCCGCCGCGCGGTTGTTCCCGGCGATATTGAAAACAGCCAACTCGTTCGCCGCATCACCGCCGCAGATGAGGCGATGCGCATGCCGCCTGCCGATTCCGGCCACAAGCTGACAGATGCTGAAATCCGGTCGCTGACGGAATGGATTCGGCAAGGCGCGAAATGGCAACAACATTGGGCATTTGTCCCGCCCGTCAAACCACCGCTGCCGCTGGTGCAAAACAAAAGCTGGCCCAAAAACGAGATTGATTATTTCGTGCTGGCGCGATTGGAACGCGAAGGTTTGCAGCCTTCGCCCGAGGCCGACCGCGCGACGTTGATTCGCCGCTTGTCGTTTGACCTGACAGGCTTGCCGCCGACGTCTGCGGAGATTGACGATTTTTTGAAAGACAATTCGCCGAAGGCTTATGAAAAAGTGGTTGATCGTTTGCTGGCTTCGCCGCGTTACGGCGAGCGGATGGCGTTTCGTTGGCTGGATGCTGCGCGTTACGCCGATACGAACGGCTATCAAATTGACGGCAACCGCACTGCCTGGCGATGGCGCGATTGGGTGATCGAAGCTTTCAACACCAACAAATCTTTCGATCAATTCATTATCGAACAACTGGCCGGAGACTTGCTGCCGAACCCGACGCTCAATCAACGCATTGCCACGGCCTTTAACCGCAACCATCGCCTCAATGCCGAAGGCGGCATCGTACCGGAAGAATATCGGATCGAGTACGTGGTTGACCGCGTGGACACAACGGCGACGGTCTTGATGGGGCTGACGCTGGGTTGCGCGCGTTGCCACAATCACAAATTCGATCCGGTGCGGCAAAGCGATTACTACCGCATTCAGGCCTATTTCGCGGGCGTGTACGACAAAGACATTCCGAAAGCGTCCGAAGCAGAACAAGCCACGCGCAAAGCCAAAGCCGATCCGATTGACAAAGAAATTACCAAAGTAAACAGCGAGATTTTGAAGCTGAATGGCAAGACGGA
>CAZRXE010001087.1:0-6412 GCA_964603695.1 uncultured Heliomicrobium sp. | reverse complement strand
ACGTGCCGGGTTGGGATTGCCACGGGTTGCCGATTGAAATCAAAGTCGAAGAAGCGCTTGGTTCGAAAAAGCACGAAATGCCGGCCATCGAAATCCGCCGCGCCGCGCGCAAACATGCCGAAAAGTTTCTTGCCTTGCAGCGCGACGATTTCAAACGCGCGGGCATCTTTGGCGAATGGGACAATCCTTACCAGACGATGAATTACAAGTACCAGGCCGACATCGTGCGCGCCTTTGGGACTTTTGTCGAAAAAGGCTCTGTCTATAAAGGCATGCGCCCGGTTCACTGGTGCATCAGTTGTGTGACTTCGCTGGCCGAAGCTGAAATCGAATACAAAGACCACACCAGCCATTCGATCTACGTCAAATTTCCGTTTCCCGACGCGCCGAAGATTGACGCCGCGCTGACGGGCAAAAATGTCAGCATCGTCATCTGGACAACGACGCCCTGGACGCTGCCGGCCAACCTGGCGATCAGTTTCAACCCGGAATTTGAGTACAGCGCTGTTGCCGTCGGCAGTGAAGTTTTCATCGTTGCCACTGGATTGTTGGAGCAAGTTGCCGCGAAGGTCGGTTGGGCCAATTCCGGGGATGATGCCTATGAAGTTATTGGCACGTACAGCGGCGAAAAGTTTGACCGGTTGAATGCTCGCCATCCCTTCATCGAACGCAACAGCTTGTTGATGCTCGGTGATCACGTCACGCTCGATGCCGGCACGGGCGCGGTGCACACTGCGCCGGGACACGGTTACGAAGATTACGTCATCAGCAAACGTTACGGCATTGACGCTTACAATCCCGTGGACGGGCGCGGATTTTTCATGAAAGACGTGGAGCATTTCTCGGGGTTGCGCGTCGTGCCGATTACCAAAGCCGACGCCGAACGCGACGGCAATAAAGCCGTCATCGCGCACCTGCGCGAAATCGGCGCGCTGCTCAAAGACGAAACCTTCCCGCATCAATATCCGCATTGCTGGCGCTGTCATAACCCCGTCGTGTTCCGCGCCACGCCGCAATGGTTCATTTCGATGACGGAAACCAATTTGAATGAACGCGCCATTGCCGCTTGCGATGAAGTCGAATGGCATCCGGCCTGGGGCCGCGACCGCATGAAGAGCATGTTCAAGGATCGCCCCGACTGGTGCATTTCGCGGCAACGCATCTGGGGCGTACCGATCACAGTGTTTTACTGCGACGATTGCGGTCAGACGCTCTGTGACGTGAACGTCATCAATCACATCGCCGACATCTTCGAGAAAGAATCCGCCGACGCCTGGTATGTCCGCGAAGCCAAAGACCTGCTGCCGGAAGGCGCGGCTTGCCAATGCGGTTCGGACAATCTGCGCAAAGAAATGGACATTCTGGACGTGTGGTTCGATTCCGGCGCAAGTGGAGTTGCCGTGCTGAAAGAATACGGCTTGCCGTATCCGGCGAATGTTTACCTGGAAGGCGGCGACCAATTTCGCGGCTGGTTTAACTCTTCGTTGGTGGTCGGTCTGGAAGTCAAAGGTCAGGCGCCGTATCGCGAAGTCATCACCTACGGCTGGGTGGTGGATGTCAGCGGCGACAAGATGTCGAAATCCAAAGGCACTGGCGTGGAACTGGGAACCGTGCTGAAAACCAGCGGCGCGGAGATTTTGCGGTTGTGGGCGTCGGCGCTGAACTATCACGAAGACATGCGCGTTTCGGACGAAATCCTGAAACGCATTTCCGACGCTTATCGCAAGCTGCGCAACACGGCGCGCTACTGCCTGGGCAATCTGGACGGCTTCGATCCGGCGACGGATCGCGTGCCGGTCAGCGAAATGTTCGAGATTGACCGTTGGGCGCTGACGGCGATGAACGAAGCGACGAAGAAAGTGCTGGCGGCTTACGAACGTTACGGCTTCACGGAGGTTTACCAGACGCTTTACGGTTTTGCGACGATTGAACTGTCGTCGCTCTATTTCGACATTTTGAAAGACCGTCTTTACACCTACGCGCCGAAATCCGTGGGGCGGCGTTCGGCGCAAACGGCGCTTTATGAAATTGTGCATCAGTTTTCGCGGTTGATTGCGCCGATTCTGGTCTTCACGGCGGATGAAATCTGGGAAAACATTCCGGGCGCGAAAGCCGAATCCGTGCATTTGGCTGAGTTCCCGGCTTATGACGAATCCCTGAGCAATCCTGAATTGCTAGGGCGCTACGAACGTCTGTTCGCCCTGCGCGGCACGGTGACCAAGTCGCTCGAAGACGCCCGCAACGCCAAACTGATCGGCGCGGGACTCGAAGCCAAAATCACCATCACGGCGGATGCCGATACGCGCGCGTTCCTGCAATCTTTTGGCGAAGACCTGCGTTTCCTGTTCATCGTCTCCGGCGTGGAGTTGAAAGAAGGCGCGGAGTTGAAGGTGGAAGTGGCACGCGCTGAAGGCGAAAAGTGCGAACGCTGCTGGCATTACACGACGGACGTCAGCAGCGACGCGCGCTATCCGGGCGCGTGTCGTCGCTGCGCAGCGAATCTGGAACAAACGTTGGTTTGACGAATCGGGCTGTGCGATGATGCCGGGGCGGGAATGAATTTCGGGCGGACTCAACTAATAAGTCCAATCAATCACCGGTAGCCAAGAGAAAGGAACAAGCCATGTCTGAAACCAATGGAAATAATTTTGAGAGCAGAACAACGCAGGAGCTTGAGTTTCAAGAATTCGTCAAACAGCAATTTGAGTTGCTATTCGTCCAAGTCAATCAGACCAATCAGAAAGTGGATAATCTCAGGGCAGACGTGATCGAAAGATTTCTTCAACTCAGCAGGCAGATTCGTGACCTGGATAGCAAGGTGGACATTTACACCAGAGAACATTCCTACATGAAAGACGACATTCGCGAAGTGCGTGCGAAGGTCAACCTTCAATAACGAAAGCTCAAGCGTTTGAGCCAAGAATGAAAAGCAAACTCACTTATTTTATTTTGGCGGCCACAGTGTTGGCCGCCGATCAACTGACCAAGGTTTGGGCCGTGGCCCGGCTTAAACCCGTGGATGTGATGGAAGTCATTCCGGGATTTTTCCGGCTGGTCTTTGCGACGAATCGCGGCGTAGCATTCAGCATGTTCGCCGACGGCAATTTCGACGCGCGTTGGGTGTTTGCCGGAATTTCCGTGGTGGCTTCGGTGTTTGTTCTCACCTACCTGCTGCGTACTCCTGCCGCAAAACTTCGATTGAGCACGGCGCTGGCGTTGTTGCTGGCCGGCATCGTCGGTAACTTGATTGACCGTGTACGGCTGGGCGAGGTGATAGACTTTCTGGGCTTTCATTTGAACGACAAATATTCCTGGCCGATTTTCAATCTGGCGGATTCGGCAATTTGCATCGGCGCGGGATTGCTGGCGTTGGAAATGCTGTTTGAAGAAAAACCTGCGCCGCGCGAGCAGAATACCGTGGCCGACGAAAACACGCAGCCGGAAGGCTGAAACTTCCGAACCTTTCATTCTCCATGTTTCCTGAACTTTTCAAGATTCCTTATCTCAACTTCACGATTTACACCTACGGCTTGCTGGTGGCGCTGTCGTTCATCGTCGGCTTGTGGGTGATGGCGCGGCTGGCGGCGCGGGACGGCTTGGACAAACAGAAAGTCTACGACCTGGGTTTGTGGGTGCTGGTGGCTTCGCTGGTCGGATCGAAACTGTTGATGATCATCACCGAATGGGACGAACGCTATCGCGGCAATCTGGGCGCGATTTTCACGCTGGACTTTTTGCGCTCGAACGGCGTGTTTTACGGCGGCTTTCTGGGCGCAGTCATCGCTTCGGTGATTGTCATGCGGATTTACAAAATGCCGTGGTGGCGAACGGCGGACGCTTTCGCGCCGGGCATTGCGATTGGGCATTTCATCGGGCGGCTGGGTTGTTTCAGCGCGGGCTGTTGCTGGGGCAAACCGACCGCAGCTTGGTGCGGCGTCCATTTCACCGAAAAAGGCCACGAAACCACCGGCGTGCCGACCATCGTCGAACACCTTGACCCGGTGCAACAAAACGTCTGGGCGGATCGCCTGGGCAGTTTGACGGCGTCAGTGAAATTGCATCCGACGCAACTTTACGAAGCCGCCGCCTTGCTGGTGATTTTCCTGGTGCTGCTGTGGATGTTTGGCCGCCGCAAATTTTACGGGCAAATCGTGCTGGCTTATGCGTTGCTGTATTCCGTGGCGCGCTTTACTGTGGAATTCTGGCGCGACGATCCGCGCGGCGAAGTCTGGGGACTTTCAACCTCTCAATTCATCGCTGTTGTACTCTTCGTCGGCGCGCTGGCCGGATTCATTCTGAAAATGCGGAGCGGAGGCCAATCCGCAATCCGCAATCCGCAATCCGCAATCTAAAATGCGTCTTGCCTATTTCACTCCGCTCCAACCCAGCAAATCCGGCGTTGCCGATTACAACGCCGAACTGATGCCTTATCTGGCGCGCGGCGCGCAGCTTTCCGTCTTTGTCGAAAAAGACGCCGAACTTCGGGCCAATCAAGACCGCGCCGAGTTTACCGTTCACAGCGCCGTTCATTTTGACGAAATCCATCATCGCCAACCTTTCGACCTCTGCATTTACCATCAGGGCAACAATCAGTTTCACGAATACATTTACGAACGCGCGTTGGAAACGCCCGGCCTGGTGGTGATGCACGAACACTGTCTGCATCACTTTCTGGCGTGGCGGCATCTGGGACGCGATGATGACGACGGCTACTGGGACGAGATGTTTTACGCCTACGGGCGGCGCGGGGCGCGGCTGGCTGAAATGCGCGCGGGCGGTGTCGGCAGCGATTACCAACAGTTTCTGTTGCCGCTCAATCGGCGCTTGTTGATGCGCAGTTTGGGCGTCATTACTCACAACCGGTTTTCGGAATCTCAGATCAAAGCCGATGTGCCCGAAGTCGGCAAAAAGATTCCGCTGACTGTCATTCCGCATCACCTCGCACCGCAGGTTTACGAGCTTGACGCTTGGGATGCGGGCGAATGCCGACGCTCGCTTGGTTTGCCGGAAGATGCTTGGGTGATTGGTTCTTTTGGGTTCGTCACGCAATCGAAGCGAATTCCGGCGACGCTGGCCGCGTTCAAACGGCTGCTCGCCGTTGTGCCGAACGCTTATTACGTTATCGTCGGCGAAGATCACACGCGGCATCCGGTTGCGCCGCTGATCGAAGAACTAGGCTTGGGCGACCGCGTGCGGCTGACGGGTTACGCCAGTGAGCGCGATTTCTTCCGGTATTTGAAAGCCGTGGATGTGGTCGTCAATTTGCGGTTTCCGACGGCGGGCGAATCTTCCGGTACGATGACGCGGGCCTTCGGCGCGGGCAAACCGGTCGTCACTACGGACTTTGGACAGTTCGCGGAATTCCCGGATGATGTTTGTTTGAAAGTCTCGGCAGGTGAACGCGAAGAGAAAGAATTGTATGCGCGGTTGCGGGCATTGGCTTATCGCCCAACTTTGCGCGAAGGCTTGAGCGCGCGCGCGAAAGCCTGGGCGCGGCGCGAATGCGAGGTCAGCCGCTGCGCCTCGCGGTATTTGGAATTTGCCGAACAGATCGTCGCTGCCAAGCCCGACCGCCTGAAGGCGGAACTACAAACGTACCGGCTGAAGTTTCAGGAGCCGGAAACGATCAAGCTGGATCACGCGGAAGCGTTGAATTACGTGCAGGGATTTTTTGCCGAAGACCCGAACGCGACAGGTTATTTGCAAAAGCACGGGCGGCGGATTCTGGAAACCGTCGAACTTGTGCCGGTTGGCGGCGAAGGCTCGCGCTTGCTGGAACTGAGCAGTTATTTGCAGATGACGCCGCTCATTCAGCGGCACGGGCGATACGACGAAATCGTCATCACCAATTGGTGGAAAGGCGCGCGCAGCCAGCGGCAAACCGTCCGGCACGCGGCGACCGGCGAAGAGATGAGTTTCGAGATGCTCAACGTGGATGTCGAACGCGACCGCTTTCCGTTTCCTGATGGTTGCTTCGATGTCGCGCTGTGCTGCGAATTGATAGAACACCTGACCGCCGACCCTATGCACATGCTGATTGAGTTGAACCGCGTGTTGAAATGGGGCGGTTTGTTGATCGTCACGACGCCGAACATCGCCAGCGCCTTCAGCATCGGCAAGGCGCTTTCCGGCAACAGCCCTTACGTTTACGGCGAGTACAACCCGAAAAGTCCCGGCGACCGCCACAGTCGTGAATACGCGCCGAGCGAAATCAAACTGGCGCTGAACGCCGCCGGATTCAAAGCCGTCAAGCTTTACACCAAAGACCTGTGGGCGCAGACCGACGAGCCGTTTTTGCAGTTCCTGGATCAATCAGGAGTTCCAAGGGAACTGCGCGGCGACAACATCTTCGCCGTCGGGCGGAAGCAAAGCACACAATTCGACCGTTGGCCGGACGGTTTATACGACTGAG
>CAZRXE010001086.1:0-1703 GCA_964603695.1 uncultured Heliomicrobium sp. | reverse complement strand
CCGCCGGATTGATGGCGGTGTTGCGCGTAGCCAAAGGCTCCGCGCCGCTGTTGGAGTCGTTCACCACCGTGCTCAGCCTGGCGGCGCAGCTTCTGCTGAACGGCAAGAAAATCGAAAACTGGTATTTCTGGATTGCGGCGGATGTTATTTACATCTGGCTCTACGTCTCGCGCGGACTGCACCTGACGGCGCTGCTGTATTTCGTTTTCCTGGGATTGTGTATCGCAGGGCTAATGAACTGGCGACGCGCGCTGACGGCGGAAGGAGCAAACATTGGCTGAACGCGGATTGATCGTCGGCAAGTTTTATCCGCCGCATCGCGGCCACAAATATCTGATTGATTTCGGCGCGTCGCAGGTGGACGAACTGACCGTCATCGTTTGCCAACGTCCGGGCGAATCGCCTCCTGCGGAATTGCGTGCGGCCTGGCTGCGGGAAATTCATCCCACGGTGAACGTCCTGCTGATTGACGATGTTTACGACGAACAGGATTCGCGCGTCTGGGCGGAAAATTCCATTCGCTGGTTAGGCGATGCGCCGGACGTTGTCTTCACTTCGGAAGATTACGGCGACCGCTTCGCGCATTTTTTAGGCTGTCGCCACGTGCTGGTGGACAAGGCGCGACAGGCGGTTCCGGTTTCAGGAACTGAAGTGCGCCGCACTCCACTCGCTTGCTGGGAGTATTTGGAACCGCCCGTGCGCGGCTGGTATGCGCGGCGCGTTTGTCTGGTCGGCGCGGAATCCACCGGCAAGACCACGCTGGCGCAAATGCTTGCAGAGCATTACCAAACCGTTTGGGTCTCCGAATACGGACGTGAATATTCCGCGCAAAAACTCGCCCACGAAGGCGGCTATGATTGGCGCTCCGAAGAGTTCGCGCACATCGCCCGAACCCAATGCCTCCGCGAAGACGAAGCCGCTCGACAAGCGAACAAAGTTTTGATCTGCGACACGGACGCTTTTGCCACCAGCATCTGGCATCGGCGCTACCACGGCGAACGTTCGCCGGAAGTGGAAGCAATTGTCGAGGCGCATCGTCGCCCGGATTTGTACCTGCTGACGGATGTGAATACGCCCTTCGTGCAAGACGGCACGCGCGACGGCGAAGCCATTCGCGGCTGGATGCATCAAACCTTCCTGGAAGAACTGACCGCGCGGCAACGACCTTTCGCGTTTCTTTCCGGCTCGATCCAAACCAGATTCAACACGGCCATTGAATGCATCAACCAATTGTTGGATGAGCCTTGAACCCGGCGTCCGCTCACTCAAACCTAAAAACAATCGGGGCGGCATCAGACCCAAAAGATGCCGCCCCGATTTCGATTCGCCTTGCTGGAAACCTCAAGGCGCGAAGTAACCCGACGCATCCAGGATCAATTCCGTCATGAATTGCGTCAGCACCTTGAACGTCCCGTCAATCGGACTCAGCCCGACGAAGTAATGCCGGTTGTAACCCGCAGCCGCCGGCGTCGGATAGTTCGACGTGGCGACCAGAGGCGCGTTCGTCAGGTTTCCTGGGAACAGCGTCAGGAAGCCCGCGCCCGGCGTACTCACCACGGAGGCGTTGCCGACCACTGCCTGCGCCGACGCCGGCAGCCCGCAAAAGCCTGCTGCCTGCTGCGTATGCGTCGCCGCGTTCAGATTGCCTTGAATCGGCGCGTTTGTTCGCGTGCAGCCAACCAGCGGCGGGCCGCCGGGCCGCG
>CAZRXE010001085.1:0-2529 GCA_964603695.1 uncultured Heliomicrobium sp. | reverse complement strand
TCTTTCTTCGTCTGCGCAAGCTGCTGTTTGCCGTTTGCCTTGTTCGGCGATGCTCCGCGCGAAACCGTTTTGGTCGCTGCCGGTTTGACGGCCGGTTTGGCCAATTGCTTGACAGGCTGTCTAACGGGATGTTTGGAAATCTGCTTGCCGGCCTGCTTGGCGACTTGCTTGCCGACTTGCTTAACGGGCAATGCTTGTTTGCTCACGAGGTTGTTCGCCGATTTGACAACGGGTTTGACGACCGCTTTGACCTCCGGCTTGGTCTCGGCCTTGACCGTTTGCGGTTTGGCGGGCGCTTCCGTGCGGATCATCGCGCTCATCGCGCCTTCCAATTTCAATTGCTGCAAGCCCGCTTGTTTGGCGATGCGGTCGCTTTCCTGCGTGTTGATGGCGCTTTCTTTTTCCAGCGCTAGGAAACGCTGCTGATTCGTTAATTCATCCAACTGGCTTTTGACCTTCTCCTCGGCCTGCCGAAATTGGTGAACGTTGATTTGCGAATGCTGCGCCATCACGAACCCAGAACCGATCAATCCGCCGACGATCATCAGAATGCACAACACGCGTGCGCCCTGTCCGCGCGCGTCGGATTTGCGCGCCGATTGCCGGGAATTGCGTGAACGGGTTGTGGCGGTGGAATCGGAAGAAACGGTGCGGCGACCGGCAAGCGAACCTGTGCTGACTTTGGGGCGGTAATTTTGTGCTGTCATGTTCCCACGCTCCTAAACGACAAAACGCGAAGTTCCTGAGTCAAGAACTCCTCGCGGATTGACACTGATTTTCAGACCCTGCCTTTGCGTAAACCGTATTCTTGAGCCGACTTTGGGGAAGCTGCCGGCACTACAGTTTTCGGCAAGCGCGCAGTTTGGCGCTTCTGGCGCGTGGATTTTCCGCGATCTCAGCTTCGGAAGGCTGAGCCGCCTTGCGCGTCAGCACCTCTACACGCTTGACTGCTCCGCATTGGCACACAGGCTGGCTTGAGGGGCACGCACAAACACCAGACTGGAACCTGAAGGCTTGTTTGATGATTCGATCTTCAAGTGAATGAAAAGTGATGATTACCAATCGTCCGCCCGCATCTAGCGAGTCAACGGCATCGGCGATGAATTGATCCAATTCGTCCAGCTCGCGATTGACCGCAATTCGCAATGCTTGAAACGTCCGTGTGGCCGGATGAATCTTCCAACGACCTTGTTGATGTATCGCTCTGACAACCAGGCTGGCAAGCTGCGCGGTGTTCTTGATCGACGTCTTTGCCCGCTCCGCAACAATCAATTTGGCAATGCGCCGCGCCGCCCGCTCTTCACCATATTCAAAAATAAGATCCGCCAGTTCGCGCTCGCTCAAGCGATTGACCAAATCCGCCGCCGTCAGCGATTGCGTTCGATCCATCCGCATATCCAGCGGCGAATCAGCTTCATTAAATCTGAAGCTGAACCCGCGTTCCGGCGTATCGAACTGGAACGACGACACCCCAAGATCGGCCAGCACGCCCGTGACCGACTCGATTCCTTTTTCTCGAAGAACTGTTTTGATTTGGCGGTAATCGGAATGAACCGCCTCGAACCGTGTACCGAATTCCCCCAGCCTCTTCGTGGCCAATGCAATCGCTTCCGCATCTCGGTCGAACCCAATTACGCGATTGTCGGCAGATGCCCGCAAAATCAATTCCGTATGGCCGCCCAGGCCCAAAGTGGCATCCACAAACAGTCCGCCCTGCTCGGCGTCTAGCGCTTCCAGCGCCTCCACGGGCATCACCGGACGATGAAGCGGCATAACAGAAGCTTCCAAATCAGCGCGCCTAAACGGGCACGGGGGAGGAGATGCGCAAGGGGTCAAATCGTTGCGCACCTCCTAAACTCAGATAATTTCAAATTCCATACTGGGCGATGATCTTGGCGTCCGCGTCCGTGTAAGGTTCCGCCAGCAAACGCGCGGTGCGGAATTTCTCAGACTCCCACACCTCAAGATATTTCGTCTTGCCCATCACCATCACTTCGCCGATCAATTCCGCCGCGTTGCGCAGCAATGGGTGAATCAAAATCCGGCCCTGCGCGTCAACTTGCTGTTGCTGGCCAAAATAACTGACGCGGTCAATGAACTTTCTGACTGCCGGTTCCATCGAAGGCGCTTGATTCAACTTCGCTTCTTTCTCTTCCCAAACCGGCAACGGGTAAATCCAAACGTTTTCGCCCGTCAAACTCGTCACGTAAAAATCCGCGCTCTTATAGATTTCCTCCAAATGCCGCTTGAAATCCGCCGGAATTTTCAGCCGGCCTTTCTCATCCATCTTCGCGGTGTAGCTTCCTCGCAGCATCTGTTATTCGCCTGTCTTTCGCCCATAACTTTCATCGCGCCTTTTCGCGCACAAACCTCAGTGTTCCGCCTCAGTTTTTGCTTCCTCACACTGCGGCGTTTAACCATCGTTCGTGTTGTCGCTGGATAAAATCTTAAGACACAACTCTACGACCACTTTTCGACTCAACTAATCCACAATACTCTAAAAATTTCTACTTTGAACCACTGAGTGGC
>CAZRXE010001084.1:0-1978 GCA_964603695.1 uncultured Heliomicrobium sp. | reverse complement strand
GTCGTGCGCGGATTGATGGTGCAAAGCCGCATCACCGTTTGACCGCGTAAAGACGTGGAGTTGGCGAAGACGAAACCGTCCGTGACCATCGCCTCGACCATCCGGCGGTGGATTTCGTTGATCTCGCTTTCAGTGGCTTTGGGCGGAACGAAGCGAAAAGTGACGATGCCCATCGTCGCCCGACTGACGATTTGCCAGTCATCGGACTTTCGCAAAATGCTTTCGGCCAATTCGGCCAGATCAAATCCGTGTTCAATCGCCTGACGAAAAGCCGCCGCGCCGAAGGTTTTCAGCGACAGCCAAAGTTTCAAGGCGCGAAAGCCGCGCGTCAGTTGCGGGCCGTAATCGTAATAGTTGATCTCCTGCTCTTCGGCGCGCTTGGTGTCTTCCAGGTACTCGGCCATTGTGTGGAAAGTCTTTTTCAGCAACCGCGCATCGCGCAGCAAAATGCAGCCGATTTCAAAAGGCTGAAAGAGCCATTTGTGCGGATCGAGCGTCACCGAATCGGCGCGCTCAATGCCGGCCAGCAAACGTTTGCCGCGTTCGCACAAAGCCGCCGCCGCGCCGTAAGCGCCGTCCACGTGCAGCCATAAATCTTCCGCCGCGCAAAAGTCCGCAAGCTCACCGAGCGGATCAATCGCTCCGGTGTTGGTCGTTCCGGCATTGGCGATGACGCAAAAAGGCCGGCGACCTGCGGCGCGGTCAGCGGCCACGGCTTGCCGAAGCTCCGACATTTGCAGGCGAAACTCATCATCCGAAGGCAGCTTGCAAATCTGCTCACGGGCAAAGCCCAAAATACGCAGCGCCTTTTCCAGCGACGAATGTGTCTGGTCGGAAAAGTAAATGACTGCGTTCGCGGTTTGCCCGTCGAGCTTTGCGCCGCGCGCGGCGGCCAGAGCCGTCAGATTGGCCATTGATCCGCCTGAAACAAACAACCCGCCAGCCGTTTCCGGCAAACCGCACATTTGCCGCAGCCAGTCCACCGTCACCAGTTCCAGTTGCGTGGTTCCAGCGCCTTCCAGCCAGTTGCCGGCAAAGGGATTGAAGCCGGCGGCCAGCGCGTCCGCCATCACGCTGACGAAATTGCTGGGGCTGGGAATGAAGGCGAAAAAGCGCGGATGCTGAACGTTGCCTATATTCGACCAGACATCGCGCTGCAACTGTTCCAGCAACGCGCCGGCATCGGTTGGCTGTTCCGGCAAAGCTTCGCGCAAACGCGGTTCGAGTTCCGTGCGCGGCGAAACCAACATCACGGGTTTGTTGTTCAAGGTTTCAAAATGTTCGACCAACTGATCCACCACACGGTAGCCGAGCTGGCGCATTTCATCGGCGGATAACTGAAGAGAAGAATTGTTCGGCATAAAAACTCCTGGGAGAGCAGTTCCTGGGAGCGCAGTCCTTTCAGGCTGCGAGTTTGGTGAGCAAGACGCTCGGATTAAAAAGACTGTTTGCCTATCAAGCTTCGCAGCCTGAAAGGACTGCGCTCCCAGGCTTCCTCAAGCTTCGGTTCCTCTGGCATTCGGCAATTCGATGATGAACTTCGCGCCGCGCGGGGTGTTTTCCTGCACGCGGATGCGGCCTTGATGTTCGGCGACGATGCGACTGACGATGGCCAGACCCAAGCCCGTGCCGCGTTTGCGCGTGGAAAAATACGGATCGAAGATGCGTTCGCGGTCGGCGGGCGAAATGCCTGGGCCAGTGTCGGCGACGGTTAATTCGACGGCGTCGCGGTCGTGCAATTCGCGCGTGCTAATGGTGATGCAGCACTTTCCGTTTTGTTCGCCTCCCTGTGCCAGCGCCTCTGCCGCGTTGTCAATCAGATTGACCAGCACACGCTTGATCTGTTCGGCATCGAGCGACACCGGCGATTCCGCAGCCAAACGACATTCCAACTGAACGCCGTCCAATCGTTCGTCATAAAGTTTCAGTGCGCGGGCAATGACTTCATTGAGCGAAGCCGGTTCGAGTTTGGCGGTGG
>CAZRXE010001083.1:0-8329 GCA_964603695.1 uncultured Heliomicrobium sp. | reverse complement strand
TTTTCAAAATGTACCAACTCGGCCCCTCGCGGAACGGGCCGTCAATGTCGCCGACTTTCAGATCGTTGGTGTAAACGCGCTGCTTCCAATCGCTGGTTTTGTTGGCGTCTTTTTTGATGAAACCGAGGTCGCCGCCTTTGTCCTTCGTGGCTGTGTCCTGGGAATTGCCTTTGGCCAGAACGGCGAAGTCTTCAGCCGGCGCGCCGCCCGGCGTTCCTTTGGCGCGCTTGAGCAAGTCCTGCGCTTTGACATTAACAGCTTCTTCATCCGCCGACGCCAGCACGTCCAGACGAATGATGCTGGCGCGTTTTTCGTATTGCTTATTGGTTTCGTATTGAGCTTTCAATTCCGCGTCGGGAACGCTGATGATCTTCTCCACGTCCTTGGTGGCGACGAAGATGTACTCCACTTTGCGCGTCGGTTGGGAGGCTTTGAAATCGTCCTTGTGCCCGTCGTAATACGCTTTCAATTCCTCTTCGGTCGGTTTGTATTTGCTGCGGATTTTGTCCAGATCAACCGTGGCGTAAACCAGTTCAACCTTGGTGTTGTCCTTTTTGAACTTTTCCTCGACATCGCGGTCGGAAACCTGTTCCGCCGAAGTCAGGTAAGCGCGCACCTTGCGGGTGGAGACTTCATTGCGGCGATCCTGCTCGTATTGAGCAACGTCCACACCCTGCAATCTCAGGCGGCGAACATATTCTTCCTTGCCGACAAACGCACCGTTGGCGTCAGTGAATTGCCGCCGGATAATATCGCCGATCTCACCGTTCGAGCCGACCAAGCCAAGCCGATCCGCCTGATCAAGCGTTAGGAAAGTGGTGATCAATTGTTCGAGCGCCTGTTTGTCCGCGCCAAAGGCTTTGAGAGTTTGCATCGGCAAAGTATTGCCGCGTCCGATCATTGAACCGAGTTGCGCAATTTGCGCGCGGTACTGACCGAGTTTGATTTCCTGCGAACCGACTTTGGCAATGACAATTTGGTCGTCGTCGTTGACCGGCCGGCCCGCTCCGCTCTGTGAGGTCGGAATATAAAAGGCGATCAGGCCGATCAGCAAAATCGCACAAAATGCCAACAACACAAGATTGCGCGAACGCTCTAATTTCGTGAAGAAGCGAAGCATAACGTTGGTACTCCGAAGCTAGTGAGATGTGTGAGCCGCGTTTGAACGCCTCCAGGAGAGGGCCGCAGCCTTGTCTGCAAGCCGCGTATCTTAGCGGCAGTTTCCGATTCGTTCAAGACGGCGAAATTTGCCTGTGAGGTGAGGGGGCATTTTCAGCGGCGAGCACGGCGGGGAGTTTACGGGCTTGACCGGCAAGGCGCAAGACGGAGCCGGCGGAAGTTGCGCGGATTCTTTCTGACTTGCCGACAAAAAACCACTAGCCAGTTCCAGACCGGATGACTATAATGCGCCGGTCAATACGGGCTGTTACTTCACAACAGCCTCTTGTTTGCAGTAGCGGCGATTCAGCCGCACCAAAATCAGCGATCCAATTCAAGGTTCTTTCTCCCCAAGCGGCAGGACTTTATTTTGGTTCGCAAAAAAGCGGAAAGCCCCTTCTCGAAAATTCAAGATTGATTCAATCATGCGGCATAAGTCGCACAAGTTTTTTGAGTTGTAACCGAACTGTCGAAGCAAAGCTGAAAGCTAGAGAAAATGCGGGTGAGAGTTTTGACCATCCCGGCTTGAATCCGCCCTAAACCCCTGAATACGGAAAGTTGCCTGGGACACCAAAAAAAATTGACCGCGGAATCATTTGCCCGTGAATTCCCGGCGTGAATTGAACGCAAGCTGTTAGTGACCCCGCCATGCAATCCTAGCCATCAGCGACCGTTGTCTGCGCTCGCGCAAGCATTATCGAAAAAATAAATAGCAATTGGACCGCTCGTGACGGCCTCAAAACATCTCTGTCGCGAGTGGTCCTGCCGGCGAACACAAATCAAAAACCTTTGTCCCAGGTTCAGCAAGCGCGCGTGCCAAACCGGACTTTTGTGCCTTGAGCGCGAAAGCGAACTACACACATTGCCGCCTTTGTGGCGTTCGGGTCCCTCACCGGTCCGTAAATTCACTCGGATTTGAAATGAAATCGCTCTCCAAGAAGTCGCCGAAACTGGTGGCGAAAATTACGTCATGTGCGTCTTCCCAACTCTCCCATTGGAAGACCAGGATCGAAAACAGTGATGCCAATGCGCTCTGGCGCGAATTACATCGAATGGTATCCGCTCATCCGCTGGTGCGTTCCGCGCTGGGAATGCAGCAGGGTGCCGCCGCGCTGACGCCCCATCTTTCCCTTCACGATCTGACACAGGATTTGTATGTGCTGCTGCTTCAGAAAAACCGCTTCGAGCATTACCTGACGGCGCAGATGACAGACACGGAAATCGAACGCGAGATTTTCCAGATTGAATTGACCAACCTCCTGATCGGCAATTTACGCCGCCGCCGCCCGGAAAATTACCGGATAGTGCGTCGCGTCAGTCAGGCGCTGGAAAGCGATCAGCGATTTCGCCGCTTTCGTCGCAACAAATCGCAAAACCAGGAACAAGTAGAACGCTACCGCCAGGCCGCCGACGCCGTTTTCGGCCTGCGCGAATGGACGGATTCCAAGCCGATGAAAGACAACGGCACATTCGGTGATTTGATCGTCAACATTCCGATGCGCCGACGTAATCGCCGTCGCGCCGGCTGCACGGGCGAAGCGCAGGTCATCGTCAGCAATCAGGAACTGGTCGAGTTGATGGTCGAAATTTTTGAAGCGATTGATTCGCCAGCACCCTTGCGTGTGTTGAGGCAACTGGCGCTGAGCAAGCTGCCGGTTTATGACCCGAATCTGACTCCGATTGAAGACGAAATGAACGAAGAGCGCCATGGGCGAAATTATTACGATTCGCTGGCTTCCTCCGATGCCAGCCCGGAAGAGGCTACTTTGCGCTCGGAACAGGAAACCGAAGCCCGCCTAGCCGCCAAACACTTTCTGGACAAACTTGGTCTGCTGACCCGCTCTAATCCGCAACGCACCGAAAGGCTTTGGCGCGTCCTGTGGCATTGTTATTTCGACGCCGAAGAACCCTCGCAACTGGAAATCGCCGAGCGAGTCGGCATCTCAGATTCTTCCGTCAGCGATTACCGCCGCAAGATCGAAGTGGAAATGCGCAATCTCAAGTTCTCGCCAGAACAATTGAGCAGCTTCGCCGAAGAACTCAATGAACAATTACGCTGGCGTTTGTCATTGCCCGAACGACCGCAACGGCAGATCGAACTGGCGGAGGAATTCAACGGAAAAATCATCTGGCCGAGTCATGAATACGGTTCGGCGGCGGCAGTGGTCATTCACTGAAACCGCCCGTACACGTCGCCGCCGAAGCGATTTTCTGCCGGTTCCACGCCCCATCCCCAAACTGACTAAAGACAACAGATTCAGCAATTATGCGCTTGAATCATTTCCGGTACAGAGGCTATTATCCCGCCGCCAATTAAGGAAGACACAAAACCCCATTGCATTTGACGTTTCCCCCGACTCTTCGCTACGCAGTCAATGCAGGCAATCCTAGATTGAAAACTGATTGAAACTAATTGGCTTTTAGAAGGCGGACACCGGTTCGCCCGCACTGCCTCATAACCCGTTAAGCGGACCATTCGTGGGATCAATCAAAATGAAGATCAAACGCGAGCCGGTCAATGCTCTGACCGTTGACGTGGAAGATTATTACCAGGTCGAAGCCTTCGCGAACGTTGTACGCCGCGAAGATTGGACTCACTGGCAACCCAGAGTCGAGCAAAACACCCACCGCTTGCTTGATCTATTCGCGCGCCGCAATGTGCTTGGAACCTTTTTCATTCTTGGCTGGGTGGCGCGGCAGCATCCGCGACTCGTTCAGGAAATCGCCGCAGCCGGACACGAAATCGCCTGTCACAGTTACCATCACAAACTCATCAGCGCGCAAACTCGGCAGGAATTCCGTCAGGACCTGCGCCAAGCCAAAGCCTTGCTTGAAGATCTGACCGGCGAGGAAGTCATAGGCTATCGCGCGCCGACCTACTCCATCACGAAAGACACGCTCTGGGCGCTGGACATTCTGGTCGAAGAAGGTTTCCGTTACGACTCTTCGATTTTTCCTATTCATCACGACCGCTACGGCATTCCTGACGCGGAGCGTCATCCTTACATCATTCGCCGCCCGGCAGGAGAAATCACCGAATTTCCGCCTTCGACAGTGCGCGTGGCGGGAATGAATGTGCCGATGGCTGGCGGCGGATATTTTCGTTTGCTGCCCTATCCGTTTTTCCGCTGGGGCTTGCACCGCATCAATCATAGCGACCGGCAACCGGCGATTTTCATGGTTCACGCCTGGGAAGTTGATCCCGAACAACCGCTCGTTGCCGGAACGTGGCTGAACGTCTGGCGACATCGTAACAACTTGCATCGCACCGAATCCCGTTTGGAAAAACTGCTCGTAGATTTTCGCTTCGCTCCGGTGCGCGAAGTGTTGGAACGCCGCGAAAAAGTCAGCGAAACGGCGGAACTCGAGTTGGTCGGTTCGAGCGCGGCGTATGCGCGAATGGATTAAAAGGAGCGTGACGCCTTGATCCGCGTGCTGGAAAGCCCTATTGCGCCTTGTTTGACTTTGATAATCAAGCCGTACTCCGTACCGGACACCGCACGCTGGGACGCTTTCGTGCGGCGAACTTCGCCGGCAACGCTCTGCCATTTGAGCGGCTGGCAGCGAGTCGTCGAACGCGCCTGGAATCACAGGCAATACAGTTTGTGCGCCGAGCGCGGCGCGGAAATCGTCGGCGTGCTTCCGCTCTTTCATATTCGCAGCCGCTGGTTCGGTTCGAGCCTGATTTCCTCGCCGAACGCTGTTTACGGCGGCGCGGTGGCAAGCGACGCCGAAACGCACCAAACCTTGATCGAAGCCGCGCTGACGCTGGCCGCCGAACTGCAAGTGGACTATCTGGAATTGCGCGACGCCGTCCAGAACAACCCCCCAACGAAAGCAACACCGCACCGCCCCAACCTTTACGTGGCTTTTGAACGCACGCTTCCCGGCGACGAAGACGAACTGATGAACAGTTTCCCGCGCGACGTGCGGCGAATGATTCGACTGGGCGTCAAACATGGCCTGAGTTCCGAATCCGGGCGCGAAGAATTGCTGGATGAGTTTTACGAAGTTTACGCCGTCAGTTTGCGCCGTCTGGGAACGCCTGTTTTTCCAAAGCGGTTGTTCGTTGAATTCTTGCGCGAGTTTCCCGATAACAGCGACATTTTGTTGATCCGGCAAAATCGCAAAATCGCTGCCGCAGTGCTTAGTTTTTATTTTCGCGACACGGTGATGCCTTATTACGCTGGTGCTTACGAAGAATTTTACCGTGCGGGCGTCAACAACTTTTTGTACTGGGAATTGATGCGTAGAAGTCAGCAACGCGGCTTCACGCGTTTTGATTTTGGCCGCAGCAAACTCGGCACGGGCGCTTGCGAATTCAAACGCGGTTGGCGAATGATCGAACGCCCGCTGCCTTATCAAGTATTTCCGGTTCGCGCCCAAGAGCCGCCGAACCTGAATCCGACGAATCCCAAATTCAAACTGATGATCGAAGCCTGGAAACATCTGCCGCTCGGCGTGACGAAAATGTTGGGGCCGAAGATCGTTAAGTATTTGTTGTGAAACTGCTGTTCCTCGCTCATCGCATTCCCTACCCGCCGAACAAGGGCGACAAGATTCGCGCTTATCACGAACTGCGCGCGCTGGTCGAACGCGGCCACGAAGTTCATCTGCTGGCCTTCGCCGATCAAGCGCACGATCTGCATTACCAAGTGGATTTAGCGCGTCACTGCGCTTCGGTGCGCGTGTTGCGGCTGCGAAAGCGTTGGGCGAACGTGCGCGCGCTGACCGCAGTACTCACTTCGCGCCCGCTTTCGCTGGGCTACTTCGGTTCGCGAAAGTTCGAGCGGTTGGTCAGGCAGACGCTGGCCGAACAGAAATTCAACGCGATTTTCGTGTATTCGTCGGCGATGGCGCAGTACGTGCCGCGCGAATGGCAATCGCGCACAGTAGTTGATTTGGTGGACGTGGATTCGGAAAAGTGGCGCGATTACGCCAAGCGAACTTCGCTGCCGCAAACTTGGCTGTACAACCTGGAAGCCGAGCGGCTGCGGAAGTTCGAGTATGGAATCGTCTCGCAATTCGCCAATTCAGTGCTGACGACTAAACGCGAGGCCGCGCTGCTGGATGAATTGGATGAATTCACGCGCCGTGCTCGCCTGCGCGTCATTACCAACGGCGTTGATCTGGATTACTTCGACTCATCGCCGCGAGCCGTCACCGCTGGCTTTAACAGCAGCAGCAAGCTTGTCGGCGCGCAACCTGCCGATAACGCGCCACGATTGGTTTTCACCGGCGCAATGGATTATTTCGCCAACATCGAAGCCGTTGAATGGTTCGTCAACGAAATCTTCCCGCTGATTCGCGAGCAGGAACCGCAAGTCAAATTCTTCATCGCCGGCAGCAATCCGACTAAACAGGTGAAACAATTGGCGCAGCATCCCGGCGTCACCGTGACAGGTTACGTCGAAGACCTCCGGCCTTATCTGCACAAAGCCACTGCCTGCGTCGTTCCGCTGCGCATCGCGCGCGGCGTGCAAAACAAACTGCTCGAAGCGATGGCCGCCGGCAAAGCCATCGTTGCCACGCCCGAAGCCGCTGCCGGATTGCATCTGACCGACGGCGAGGAATTGCTGACCGCCGCCACGCCCCGCGAATTCGCCGACACAGTGCTCCGGATCATCCGCGATCAAAGCTTGCGCGAAAGCCTGGGCCGCCGCGCGCGACGCTTTGTCGAAACCAATCACAAATGGACGCCGCTGCTGGAATCGTTGGTGAGGCTGCTCGAAACCGTCGCCGAGCGCCCAGTTGCTTCTCAAACGCGAAACGTCCGCGCTTTTGCCCGCCATTGAAAAGCCATGAAAATTCTCAACATTGTCGGCGCGCGCCCCAACTTCATGAAGATGGCCCCGATCCTGTCCGCCATTCACCGGCGCGGAATCGAACAGGTACTGGTTCACACCGGCCAGCATTACGACGAAGCCATGTCGGCCTCGTTTTTCCGCGACCTGGAAATGCCGCCGCCGGACATCAATCTGGAAATCGGCTCTGGCACGCACGCCCAACAAACCGCCAAAGTGATGCTGGCCTTCGAGCCTGTGCTGATTGAACAAAAACCGGATTGGGTGGTCGTGGTCGGCGATGTCAATTCCACGCTGGCGTGCGCGCTGGTCGCCGCCAAACTGAGCATCAAGGTCGCCCACGTCGAAGCAGGCTTGCGCAGCTTCGACCGCACAATGCCTGAAGAACTCAACCGCTTAATGACCGATCAACTCGCCGATTTGCTGCTGACGCCGAGCGCCGACGCTGACACAAATCTGCTGCGCGAAGGCATCCCGCCGGAAAGAATCGTCCGCGTCGGCAACGTCATGATTGACACGCTCTTTGCCCAGCTTGAAAAAGCGCAAAGCTCCGCGATTCTGAATCGCCTGTCGCTCGTGCCGCGAAGCTTCGCCGTGCTGACGCTGCATCGCCCTGCCAACGTGGACGACGCGGCAACGCTCCGACAAATTTTCTCCGCGCTGGAAACACTTTCCGCCGAACTGCCCATAGTCTTTCCCGCCCATCCGCGCACGCGGTCGCGCTTGCAGGAATTCGGCATCGCGCTGCCGGCAAATTTGAAACTGATCGAACCGCTAGGCTATTCGGACTTTTTGAAACTGTGGAGCAACGCGCGCCTGGCGCTGACCGATTCTGGCGGTTTGCAGGAAGAAACCACCGCGCTGGGCATTCCTTGTTTGACTTTGCGTGACAACACCGAACGCCCGATCACCGTCGAACAAGGCTCCAATCAAGTGGTCGGACGCGCGCCTGAACGCATTCTTGATGCTGCAATGAAAGTTCTGGCCGCCGATCAAACCCAACCCGCGCGCATTCCCGAGCTTTGGGACGGCCACGCGGCGGAGCGAATCGTGGAAGCCTTGCTCAAATTTAGTCCTCTCCCTAATGCGGAGTGTTGATTGTGCGAATCCGCAATCCGCAATCCGCAATCTGCAATCCGCAATCCATGAAAATCCTTCACGTTCTGGATCATTCCCTGCCCTACTTCAGCGGCTACAGTTTCCGCAGCGATTCGATTCTGCGCGCGCAACAACAACTCGGCTGGCAGCCCGTCGCCGTCACTTCGCCCAAACACGAAAACTTCACTGGCGAAATCGAAACCATCCACAGCATCGAATACCACCGCACGCACTGGCCGCCGCTGTCCAAATTCCAGGCCGTGCCGATG
>CAZRXE010001082.1:0-8728 GCA_964603695.1 uncultured Heliomicrobium sp. | reverse complement strand
TCACCGGACGGATTTGTTCAGCCTGGGCGTCGTGCTTTACGAAATGATTGCGGGGGGACTGCCGTTCACAGGGGAAAACAAAACGCAAATTCCGACGGCCATTCTTCGCACCGAGTCGCTTTCTCTCAAAGCGCCGAAACCGTTGCAGCGGATTGTCCGCCGCGCGCTGGCGCGATTGCCGGAACAGCGTTACCAATCTGCGGAAGAATTCCAGCGCGATTTGAAAGCCTTTCAGCAGCGACTGGAACGCCGCGCATCGCCGGGACAGATGGCCTGGCGCGCGGCGATTGTCGCGTTGGCGGTGTTGCTTGCCTTGGCGACGGCGGTCTGGAACTGGCCGAAAGCCAACCCGCCCGCGCCGGATGTGACTCGTTTGATCAACACCGGCAACGTGCAGACTGCGGCTATTTCGCCAGATGGGCGGTGGGTGGTTTACGCAGTGGGACGCTCCGTTACAAACAGTTTGTGGTTGCGCGAAGTGGACATTGGCGCTGATCGGGAATTGCTGCCCGCAACCGCCGGTTTGGAATATCAACAGCTGGCATTTAGACCCGCGGGGAGATCGGCTGCCGCGCCGGCGAGCGAGGCGATTTATTACGTCGCATACGATCCGCGCGGGGATCGCAGGTCGCTTTACAGGCTTCCGCTGGCGGGCGGAGCGCCGCAACTGGTGCTGGAAGCCGTGGACAGTCCGGCGGCTTTTTCGCCCGATGGCCGTGAATTCGCGTTTGTTCGCTACGACAGCGCTCGGCGGCAAAGCGATTTGATAGTAGCTCAAGCCGACGGACGCACCGAACGCATACTGCTGACACGCCGCGACCCTATCAAATTCTCGACTCAACGTATTTCCTGGTCGCCCGACGGCCAAAGCATCGCTTACGCCACCGGCACTTTCGGCAAAGAGCGCGACCATCAGGTTTACGAGTATTCCTTCAGCGAAGGCAAAGAGCGGCTTTTGTCAAAACACTTCTGGCGACTGATTGAAGGCGTGGCCTGGCTGGGCGACCGGCGCGCGTTGATGTTGCTGGCCGCTGATCCGGGGAATTCGGAAAAAACAGCCTGGCATCTTTCTTTGGCCAACGACGAACGGCGGCAATTGAGCGCCGGCTTGGAATTGAAAGGCGGGTTGAGCGTGACGGCGGATGGCCGCTCGCTGGTCACCATCGAAGAGCAGGAGTTGCAGAGTTTGTGGATCGCCTCCGCCACGCATCCGGGGCAAAGGCGGCAACTGATGCAAAGCAAGGAAGCGGGGCGCGGCGGTGTGGCCTGGATGCCGGACGGGCGCATTCTGTATGTTTCCAAGGCCGGCGGAAAACCTTCGTTGTGGACGATTAACCCTGACGGCAGCCGGAATCAGCGGCTTTCCTTCGGCGATGACACCAATCCGGCGATTTCGCCTGATGGCAAAGTCATCGTGTTTTGTTCGAGTGGCGACGGAGATCGCATCTGGCGCGTGGATCGCGACGGCGGCAATCGCCGCCAACTCACCTTCGGCGTGAAAGATGTCGAACCGGTTTGTTCGCCGGACGGAAACTGGGTGGTTTACGTTTCGCGCCCGCAGGAGCGGCAAGCCATACTCTGGCGCGTGCCGCTCGCGGGCGGCGCGGCGGAACAATTGACGGAGATCACCACTGCCAATCCCAGCCCGGCCTTTTCGCCCGATGGCCGAAAGCTGGCTTATTACCATCGCTCGCCGCAGGAAACCCAGCGAAAACACATCTACATTATTCCGTCGGGCGGCGGCGCGCCGATGCAAATCCTGGACGTACCGTATTCAGCTTATTTGCTGCAATGGTCGCCGGACGGCCAATCGCTGGATTACGCAGACACCAGCGAAGATATAGGCAATGTGTGGCGTTTGCCGCTCCGTGGAGGCAAGCCGCGCCGATTGACTGATATCAAAAACGACACAATTTCGCGCTTCGCCTGGTCGCGCGACGGACGGCAACTGCTGGTTTCGCGCGCCACCTGGAATCTGGATGTCCTGCTGCTCCGCGACTTTCAATAACTCCCGGAGCGCGGTCGTCCCGACCGCAAGGAAAAAAAGCCGCGCAGCTTCCTTTTTTTGCAATCGAAACGACCGCGTTCCACTAAGGAATGAACACAAAATAAAACCACCAACTCCTTGCGGCTTTGCCGCCTGATGTGCGGCAAGTCTCTGACTTGCCGGTAAGTCAATCATTCTGGGGCTGTGCCCCGACCGTTTGGGGCATAGCCCCGTAAAGTGGCAAAACCTTGCGGAAGGCCACAGGCCTTCCGCACATCAGTCGGCAAAGCCGCTGAGAATTGGTGCAGTTATTTCCGAACCATTCCTAAGCTCGACTTTATCCATTTTGGGAACGGGCAAGCCCAATAAAGGACTTGCAGTTGCCGAAGCCCGGTTTAGTTTCCGAATGTCGGTTGAAAACCACGATATTTGAAAACTCCGGTGTTGAAAGCAAAGGGCTTATAAAACCAAGCCTTTCTCGCTTCCGAAGATGGATAAAGTCGAGCTAAGGCGACAATTCGGAAGCTTCGCAACTTTTTTCTTCTGCGGTCGGGACGACCGCGCTCCATTGCTTATTCCAGCCGCACGCGCTTGCCCGAAGCGGTCACGTAAACGACCTCCGAACCGCCGCCGAAATTCGCGCCCACTTCGATCTTGCGGACACGCTCGCCTTCGATAAACAGCGGAGCCGCTTGCGACAGGTTGCTGCCGGCCAGATCAATGCTCGCCGTGGCGTAAAGCAAGCTCTGTCCGGCGGGCAGCGTCACGCTCGCCGTCGCGGTCGAAGCGGCAACCGTGCCTGTCAGCGGCGTGCTTTGGACGCTCGCGGGATTGCCGCTGGCGGGCGTCAGCCGAACTTCAATCGTTGTGCCGAGTGGGATGTTCGCGGCTTGCAGCGCCACGGCGACCGGATTCGTTTGCGTCGTAGGCAGCGTGATGTCCGGCGTCGCGTGGAAAGTACCAGAGGGCGAAGCGGGCGAATTGACGCCGCCAACCGAATTGATGCGCAGTGTTGGCACATTGGCAAGCGTGACCAAACCGGGCTGGCCGATGGTGAATTCTTTCGGGCTGGAGTCTACGTTGAAACCGTTGAAGTTGAATGCTTCTGTACGGACGTAGCCATAACCACCTCCGACGCCGCAAAATGCAGTGCCAGCATCCGCATTCAAAATGGCCACTCCGGTGATCGTATTTGCAACCAATCTAATTGCTCCACCTGAACCGCTGCCGCCACCGCCACCGCCCTGACTACCAAAACAATTACCACCGCCGTTGTAACCGGCAGCTCCCCCTTTGGCGGATATAGTCCCAGTTCCATTGCTAAAAGTGATTGTCCCTGAACTTGCAATCAAGACTGCGCCGCCGCCGCCGCCGCCGCTGCCACCTGTAAATGACCCCGCCCCGCCACCGCCGCCACCTGATCCTCCGACAAGCGGCAATAGCGTTTTCGCCCCATAGCGACTTCCTCCTCTATTGCCGCAGCCAGTTTCCTCACCTCCAGATACTGCATAACCGCCGCCGCCGCCTCTGCAAATAGGACTGACTAAATTACTTGCACCACCGCTGCCAGCTCCCGGTCCGTCTCCGGGAACGCCTGAAAAGAAAGACGAAAGCACAACCCCGCCCCTACCGCCATCAAATCCGCCTGGCCCGCCAAGCCCACCACCGCCGAATGGAATCGAAGGCGTGCTGCCATTGCCGCCGCTGACATCAATCGTCCCCGCAATCGTCACGTTCCCGCTGGCCAGAATCGTCACCGGCGTATTTTTCGAGTTGCGTTTGTAAGTGATGGTCACGCCCGCCGGGATGTTGACCGTCGTGTAATTGAACACGCCGCTTTCGGGCAGTTGAATCTGTTGGCTTTGGGTGGGATTGAATGCGCCATCGGCTCCGGTCGAACCGCTGTTGAAATTGCCTTGCGCGTGGGCGGTGTGTGCGGTCAGCCAAAACAGCAGGCACATCGCCAGTCCGCGCCAATTTCGTTTTCTCGTTTGCTGAAACATCGTAGTCATTTTGATTGCTCCTTGTTGGGAAATGAATTGAGTATTGCGCCACGAAGCCCCGAAGGGGCGAAATTCAATAGCCAGGAGCAGCGCTCCTGGTAACGGATCGAAACTATCGCCAAGCCCTGAAGGGGCGAAATGGGAATTGAGGGTTACGCCCTTTCAGGGCTTGAACTTCTCTCTGGCGATTCCCAGGGCGTTGCCCTGGGCTATTCAATGTCGCCCTTTCAGGGCTTTTTGCTGCAAATGTACTGAAGGTAACTTTGAAAGAGGGCTACGGCGGAGGTTTGTTTCGAGGAGCGTTGGAAGACTTTTGACTCCTGCCGCCCGATGCGTTTGCGGGTGAAGCCTGTACCGATACGCCCGGACTGAGCGGAGCAACCTGGCCAGCACTGCTCACGTTCTGGCGTTCAACCGAAACGCCCGCGCTGACCGGCGCAGCGTTGCTTCCGGCGTTTGCGGCAGATGGCAATTGCACGGAAACACCGCTGCTCAACGGCGCGGCCTGGCCGGCGGCACTAGCTGACGACGCAAATTGAACTGACACTCCGGCGCTCAAGGGTGCCACGTTCGTTGACGAACTCGCGGCGGTGTTGAACTGCACCGAAACACCCGCGCTGAGCGGCGCGACGTTCATCATTCTTTCGGAAGCCGAAGGCAGCAGGACGGAGACTCCGGCGCTCAGCGGCGCGAGTTTGGCTGTTGCGTCCGCCGGCGAAGGCATTAGCACGGAAACGCCCGCCGACAATCCTGCAAACCGGCGCGCATCGGCAATGGCGGCGACGTTGATCGTCACGGCTGCCGGGGCGCTTTCCAGCGCGCCGTCGTTGGCTTTGAAGGTGAAACTGTCCGCGCCGCTGAAGTTCAACGGCGGAATGTAAGTTACCGTCGCGCCGGTCGTCGCCGTCAGTTTGCCGCGCGTTGGTTGCGTGACGATGGTGAAAGTCAGCGCGTCGCCGTCCGCATCGTTGCCGGTCAAGGTGATGGTTTTGGCTGTGGCTTCGGCGGCGGCGACGGTTTGCGCCGTTGCGGTCGGCGGACGATTGACGCGCAGCGCGATGGTTTCAGTGGTGGTCGCGTTTTGATTGTCGCGCGCCGTCAGCGTCAGCGTGTAAGGGCCGCCGTCGGTTGCGCCGGTTGCCAGTCGCAAGGCGTAGTTGAAACCGCCGGCGGCGACAACGCCGGCGAAGGTCGCGCCGGTCACAGTCACTTGCACTGTTTGTCCGGCGTCGGGATCGGCGGCGACGAAGTTGAAGTTGCGCGTTTCGCCCTGATTGACCAGCAAACTTTTCGGCGCAATCAACACCGGCGGACGATTGGCGGTCGCCGATTGCAACACCAGATTCGGCGCAACGCTCAAGCCGCCGCTGAGCGGTAATGACGCGATTGGATTGCCGGCGCGATCCACGCGGGCTTCCGGCCTGAGCGCGGCGGCGTCCAGCGAAACGGTTGCTCCGGTCACGTCCGCCAGCACGTAACGCCCGGTGTTGTCCGTGAACGCGGCGCGATTACCGGCCATCACCAAAGCGCGCGGCACTGGCGTCACGCCGTCGCTTTCGACAACCAATCCGGTAATTGTCGTTCGCTGCTGGTCAGGTTCGGCGGCGGGCGGCGAATCCGCGTCGGCGTTATTTGTGCTGAACGTCGCGCCGAAAGCCGCGCCGCGCTGCAAGGCGATGAAGTTCGGAAATTGATTGTCGCGCCCGGCGCGCACCTGAATCGGCAACGTGACTTTCGGAAAAGGCTGCGAAGAAATCAGTCCCGTGGCGTCCACTTCGATTTGACCGGCGGCGTTGGCCACGGCGTCGCCAATCAGAAATGCGCCTTCCGCCGAAGTCGTCGCGGTCAGGCTCGTGCCCGGCAATCGCACGGCGACGCCCGGCAACGCTCGCGCGTTGTCGTTTGTGACAAAGCCGCTGATGGAAGTTCGCAGCGTCAGGCCGGCGGCGCTCATCGCTTCGCCCGCCAGAGTGCGCACCAGCACGCGGCCCGAACCCGCGCCGAAGGGAATCAACGCGCGCAGTTGATTCGGCGCGGCGGCGATGACTTTGGCACGAAACGGCTGTTCCTGTGCGTCCACCAGAAAGACTTGATTGTCGGCGGCATTGGTCGCAAAGCCCGCGCCGGTAATCGTGATTTCGCTACCCGCCAGCGCGGTCGCGGGAGTGACGCCGCCGATGCTGACCGGCGACGTTCCGGCGATTTCAAGGCGCGTGACGTTCGACGCAAACAGAGTCGAATAATTGACGGCCAGATTCACCGCGCCGCGCCCGATCATCGAACGCGGTATTTCAACATTAATTTGATCCAGTCCGGCAAAGGTTCCTTGCGCGCCGGCGTAGGCCGGGACGATTTCGTTGCCGCCCAGCAACACGTGGATCGTTTCATTGAAATTGCCGTCCTGGTTTGGGTCAGCCGCTTTGCCCAGGCCGGTCAGGTACAAAATCAAAAAGACTCGTTCGCCGGGCGCGCCCAAATTGATTGGGCGAGCGACGAAGGTGCCGGTTACGGGATCGAACTGTCCCAAGGGTTCTTCGATCTGCGCGCCGCCGGCCGTCACGCGCAAAACGCTGCCCGTGGGCAATCCCGTGCCGCTGCTGTTGGCGGTGAACAGCGCGGGTGCAGCGGCGCTGATGCGTGCAGTTCCGATTGAAACCGCGCCGTCGCCCGCTCGCACTGTGACGTTGGCCGTGCCGGGTTCGGTCGCCGCTGGCATCAGGTAATTGACCTGGCTGGGCGAAACGAAAAACAGCCCGGCGCGTTGTCCGTTGACTTCAACTGTCGTGCCGCCGAGTTCGGTCGGCAGTTGAATGCCGGGCGTCGTCAGATCGGCATCAGTGGCGATGATGGTTTGTGTCGCCAACCGCGCGCCGAAAGCCGCCACGATTTCGCCGGGCGCGACCTCCGCGCCGTAACTGGCGGCGGAAACGGTCGCAACCGGCGTTGCTTGCGCCGTGCGCGCCGGCGATTTGGCGCGCACGCGCACAGGACGTTTGGGACGCTCTGAATTGGCGACAGTCACGGCGGGCGCGACGCCGGCCAGCGCCAACAAGAAGATCAACACCGTCGCAAAAACACCGGATCGGAATGGCAATGGCATAAATCCGCCTCCTTGAATTTTGAACTTGTTGCGGTTTTCAGATGTGCGCGACCTTAAATCACCGATAAACAAGGGTTGAACACAGACCAACACGGATCAAGCCTGAAGCCTGATCCGTGTTGATCTGCGCCAACTCGTGTTCATCTGTAATCCTTGTCCGCCTTTTGCCGCCCTGGGAACGGTTAGATCGGAGCCGAACTACTGTCGAAATTGATTTTCTGGCAACGTCTCGACTTTGGAAGGCGAAACGTTGCCAGCCGCTCGGCGGCGGGTGTAGATTGCAGACCTTCCACAATCCGACAATCCGAAAGCGCCCGTCCGCCGGCTTTTCGCTTTACTGCATGCGTTCCATGCGCAAAGCAGGGCAAAAAGGTGGAGGCGGCGGAGATTTTTTTCAGAGACAAGTTTTGGCCCGATGCGGCAAACAGGAGAATTCACCGATGCCAACGATCAATGCTCAAGCTGAAGGTGTGACGGAACTGTTGCATAAATGGCGCGATGGGGATGGCCGCGCATTCGATGAATTGATCTCGGTGGTTTACGTCGAATTGCAGCGGCTGGCGCGGCAATGTTTGCGCGGCGAGTGTGGCCGGCAGGCGGTTCACACCGGAACGCTGGTTCATGAAGCCTATTTGAAACTGGCCGGGTGTCACGAATTTGAATGGCACGACCGCCGCCATTTTTTTGCCATTGCCGCGCGCGCAATGCGGCAGGTGTTGGTGGAAGAGGCCCGCCGTCGCAACAGTTTGAAACGTGGCGAAGGCGAGATTGCTTTGTTGCTCGATGAAAAATTGATGGTTTTGCCGGAACGCGATGCCGAATGGATTGCGTTGGACGAAGCGCTGGAACGGTTGGCGTGCAACTTCGAACGCAAGGCGCAGGTGATCGAATTGCGTTATTTCCTGGGGCTGACCATCGAAGAAACCGCTCAGGTGCTGGGCGTCAAGGCAGACACAGTCAAACGCGAATGGCGAACCGGCAAAATCTGGTTGAAGAGGGAATTGACCGTTGGAGAGCGCCACAGCGCTGCCAGTCATTCGTAGCGCAGGGCTTCGACCGGATCGAGCCTGGACGCGCGCACCGCCGGATACAGGCCGAAGATCAATCCCACCGCCGCCGACACGCCAAACGACATTGCAATCGAAGTCCCCGTGACAACCGTGTTCCATTCAGCATAGAGCGCGACAATCCGCGAAGCAGCAAAGCCGAAAGCCACGCCGATCAATCCTCCGACGAAACTGATGGTCAGAGCTTCGATCAAAAACTGTTGCCAGATGTCGCGCCGCCGCGCGCCCATTGCCCGCCGGACACCGATTTCGCGCGTTCGTTCCAGAATGTTGGCCAGCATGATGTTCATAATGCCTATGCCGCCGACCAATAACGAAATGCTGGCGATGCAACTCATAACGATGTTGAAAATGCGCTGCGTGCGTTGATTCTGTTCCAGCAGTTCGCGCGGCACGACGATGGAATAATCGTCCGCTTTACCGTGCGTATTGGCCAAAACCTGGCTGATTAAAACGGCGCTGGATTTCAGCGCGTCGGTGTTTTTCAAACTCAAAACGATTTCATCGAGTTCGGATTCAAAGCGTTTCAAGTCGAATTTTTTCAGCGCCGTGGCCAGCGGGATGTAAATGT
>CAZRXE010001081.1:0-6608 GCA_964603695.1 uncultured Heliomicrobium sp. | reverse complement strand
GGTGTGCAGCAGGATTTATCCCCGCTTCACACCCGCAAGTAATCTTTTCACTCAATTGAACTGAAGACTCACCACAAAAATCACGGCACAAAGTAGCCCGACACATCCACAATCAAATCTGTTGTGAACTTCGTCAGCAGCCGGAAGGCCGCACAAATTCCCCGCCTGTTGAGTATGCGTCGCCGCGTTCAAATTGCCTTGAATCGGCGCATTCGGCCGTGTGCAACCGGGGAGCGGAAAGTTCGGAAAGTTAGGCCGTGTTCCCAGCCGGCGCACCGGTGTAGGCAAAGGATTGAACAGCAAGCACACGCCGTTCGCGTCCACAGTCTCTTCGCTGTAATAACTGAGGATGTCAATTAGCAGATGCGTCGTGGCAGAGGTTTTAATCTTGAACTTGCCATCCGCGCCGAGCTTGACCGCAAATCAGCCCCGCTGCCATTGCTGGCGTTCGCGGTTCAAAACGCCGCTTCTCTTCTTCGACCTCGACTCGCAACGTGTTGACTTCGCGCGTTAAATTGTACACTGCGTCTTACCACACTGAGGAGGCCTTGAGCATCTCCAGTTCTTTTGAGAATGAGAGCGTCTTGCGCACCAACCGCCCGTTCATCTGTCTCGACGTAAGGTTCGTACGCTCCACATAGGAAGTGTGCCCCCCGACCAGATCCAGCGTTGTTTCGTCGCCATAGATGACAGCGACTTTGACCTCGACGACGCGACCGCCTTCACGATGCTTGACCACTTGCAGGTAATGCCAGTCGGGCTGCGGTTGTTTCTTTTCCGGCGGAAAACCCTTGCCGCTCGGTTTGCGCGGCGGGACTTTTCCCCAGGTCTCGCCTATCGCTTCGCGGTAGGCACCTTTGCCGTCGGTGGCAATCGCCGGCGGGAGAACCCGATGGCCACGGTCCTTGATCTGCCCCATCAAGTCTTATTGTGATCCCGCATCAAGACTTGTTCGATCCGCTCCATCTGTGGCGCGGCTTGGAGCAACCAAGCGCTCACCGTCTCTTCCTTGATGCCTTTGATTCGGTGAATGGCCGCCAGTGAGTTTCGTTCAGCGAGCATCGCAAAGCATTCAATGATCGTTGGCTCATCATACTGTTTGCCGTGGAAGACCGTGCCTTTGGTTTCAGCCACGACCTTTTGGCAGGTCGTGCATTGCCATCGCTGTCGGCCTTTGCGCGTCAAGCCGAATTTGCGCAGGTTTCCGGCGTCTACACGCCCATAATCGTCGCACTGATCGTTCCAGCAGAAGGAACTGGGAAGCACTAATTCATCGTTTTTGCCCAGTGTTGTCATAGCATCAGGCATTGTAAATCAACTCAACTTCGGGAGACGACCTGTTTTTGGTCTCATACCTATTCGCTGCCGCGATAGATTCCAGTGTGGCCTTTTTGTCATCCGAAGCCCTGCATACGAACAGTTAAGTGTGTTCCCACCAAGAGGCTTATTTCAGCGGGGCGTAATCATAATGTGCGCGCCGGGCGTGCCCGCATCCATCAGCCACGGTTCGCCGCGTTTCGGTGTGGTGGAAAGACCCGTGGATTGGGCCGTTGCATAAGGCACGTAAATCACCCAGCGCACCGAACCTTCAATCACTTTCCTGGTCGCCGTGTCGAAGCCTTTGCCAGAAAGCACGTAAAGCATCCGAGGCTCTTTCGGCATGCTCAACTTCCCTTCCTTGATTTCCTTCCAGCGATAGTTGTCATTGCGATTGCCGCCGGTGATGCCTTGTGCCGTCAATTCGCGGCCTCGCGCCATAAACGGTTCCAGGTCTTTGTGGTAACAGGCCGCGCTGAAACGATTGTCTTTCGGATCGTCGGCCAGACAGATCAATTCATTCGTGCCTTTGCGCAATTCGGTCAATTTGCCGTCCGCGCCGTAACCCAGCACCGCCGCGCCCGCGCGCAATTCTTCGGGGGCGGCCTGAATCGTGGCCGCGATTTGATCTTCCGCAGATGGAATTGCCGGAGCCGCCGTCTGCGCGGCGGCAGTCAGCGAAAACAACACCAGGGCGAGCAAAACAAAAATCTTCATTTTCTTGATCCTCCAATAGAAAGGGGTTTACCAGTGAACAACAGTGTTATTTTTCCTGCGCCGAGCGCGAACTCAGCGGGTTGAGGAGGGCGCGGCAGGCAGCATATTGCGAATGGCCGTGATGCGCCAACGTTTCCCTTCCCGCTTCAAAACCAACGTCGTCCACATACTTCGATTCGTGCCACCTGATTGGCCGGTCAATTCATATCGGCCATCGGCAATGGCCACGTCATTGGAAAGGAATCGGATAGACTCCACAGCAATCGTGCGCTTGCCGCCGGAGTTGCGCGAACTGGCCATCGAACCGCTGACCACCGCTTCGCGGCCTTTGCGCCATTCGCCCGACGAAACCAATTGATCGGCGTCGGCGGTGAACAACTCTTCCGTCGCCTTTGGATCAATGCGTTCGCGCGCATCAACGTATTTGGCCACCAATTCGCGGATGGCGGTTTCATCTTTGTCTCGCTTGCCGGTTTTGGTTTGCGCCGAAACAGCCATAGTCAGCGCCAAAGAACAGAACACTACCATTAGAAATCGCATTAAACCTCCTTGGCCACACCAGTCTTGTTAGACTGCGGCTTTTGCTCCCAGGGAGCGCCGTTTCTAAATTTGCTTTTGAGAAAGTCCACGAATACACGAACTTTTTGCGGGACAAAATTACGAGAAGGATAAAGCGCCCAGGCAGCCGCGTCATCCAAAGCCGCGGTGACTTCATAATCCGGGAATAAATCAATCAGGCTTCCTTCATGAAGTTCTCTGCCGACAACCCAGCGCCCTTGCAAGATAATCCCCATTCCCGACAGAGCACACTGTTTCAGTGCCATGGCGTTGGAAGTTCGCAGAAATTCATTGATCGAAACTTCCTGCCGATTCCCCGCGCGGTCGGTAAATTTCCAACTGTTGCGCGCAAAGCCGGACAACGCCAATAACAAACAACGATGCTGCTCCAAGTCCTTCGGCTCGCCAGGGTAACCGTACCGATTCAAATAGGCCGGCGCGGCACAGACGCTGGAAACCATAGGGCACAGCTTATGGGCGATCAGGCTGGAATCCGGCATCGGCCCAACGCGAATGGCAACATCCAGGTTTTCCGTAATCAAATCCAGCAGCGCATCCGTCCACAACAGCTCATAGCGCAATTCCGGATAGAGGGTTGAAAACTCCGGCAACAGCGGAGTGATGTTGTGTTCCGCAAAACTAACCGGACAGGAAATTCGCAGCACGCCTTGTGGCCGTTGGTTGACCTCCGCCGCCAGCGACTGCGCTTTGCTCAACTCCTCCACCAGAGGCGCGACACGCTCGAAATAAATTTTTCCCGCCTCGGTCAAGCTTATCTTTCGGGTGTCGCGCTGGAACAGGCGCAGATTCAATTCACTTTCGAGCGCCGCAATCGTGCGCGAAATCGTTGCCGGGTCCACATTCCTATCCCTGGCGACCGCCGCGAAGTTTCCGCGATTCGCGCATTCCACGAAAATCGCCAGACTTTCAGTATTCATTCCTGCACCTTACGCAATGATGAATTGCATTTGCCTGTTTGTATCTCCCGAAGTCAAGCGAGTACATTGCGCCGCGTGGACGGATGAGCCGTCAAACTTTAACCAAACAACAGGGAGGGAACTTTATGAACTTCAAGAACGCAACAGTCTTCATCACCGGGGCCAATCGCGGCATCGGGCGGGCCTTGGTGGAAGAGCTTTTAGGTCAGGGCGTCAAACGCATTTACGCCGCCACTCGCAAACCGGAGGAGATTCAAGGCAACGACTTGATCGTTCCGGTGAAACTGGATGTCACCGACCGGCAAGCGGTCAAGGCCATCGCTCAACACGCCGCCGACACCACCATCTTGATTAACAATGCCGGTGCGCTGGCGCTGGGCAGTTTCCTGGATGCTCCGCTGGAAATGATCGCGCGCGACCTGGAAACGAACTTTTACGGCACTCTCAACATGATTCGCGCTTTTGCGCCTGTCATTGAACAGAACGGCGGCGGTGCCATCGCCAACCTGTTGAGCGTTGTGTCGCTGGCCAGCATGCCGGGCGTTGGCGGTTACAGCGCCTCGAAAGCGGCAGCGTTTTCAATGACTCAAGCTGTTCGCGCCGATCTGAAATCAAAAGGCATCAGTGTTCATGCCATTTTTCCAGGCCCGGTGGATACGGACATGGCCGCGGAGGTCAATCTGCCCAAAACCAGTCCGCAAGCCGTTGCCGCCGCCATCGTCGCGGGAATCGAAAACGGCGCGGAAGACATCTTCCCAGACCCGATGGCCGAACACGTCAGCCGCGTCTGGCTTGAAAACCCCAAAGAGCTGGAGCGGCAATTTACGTCGGCATAACGAAACCCCGACACCATCTCCGCTTACCAACCAGAAATTGTTTGGGCGTGGCGCTTTCATTCCGGCTTATGTTCGGAGAAAGCGCGCGCCCATTCTTTGCGTTACCGGCTGACTTTCCGCAAGTCATTTGTTGGCGATGCGCTGTTGCTGAACATAGCGGGCAATCGTCGCCACCGGAGCCGTCCACAATTTGTTTTCCGGCGCATTGGCGTAAGCCGTCAGCTTTTCCAGCGTGTCCAACCGTGAGGTTTGCGCGCCGTCTTTGTTCATTTCGTGCCCCATCAGAATCAGCCAGCCGCCTTGTTTTTTGGTTTGTTCCAGCATCGGCAACAACTGATCGAAGGATTTGGCGTCCATATCGAAGCTGGCCAGTTGAGCGAAATCGCAAAACAGCGGGTCGTTCGGCGTTTCGTCGTAGGCGCTGCGCCCGGTCAAAAAGAGCGACGCGACGACCGGAATATAACTTCGCGCATCCAGCCCGCGCCCGACGAAGGTCTGCCCGCAAGTGTAGGCATACGAAACCGGCGTAACGCCCAGCAACGCCTTGATCTGTTTGTTGGCTTCAATGAGTTCGTCGTTCATTTTTTGCAGCGAGTAATCTTCCAGCGCCTTGTTGCGCGCCCAGGGGAAGTTCCCGCTGCACGGATGAACTATGGTGTGGTTGGCGATTTCGTGCCCGGCGGCAGCCATTTTCTTCCAGCCGTCCAGACGTTTTTCGACGTTCGCGGGCTGCACATAAAACGTGGCTTTGGTCTGCAAGCGATCCAGCGCCGCCAGGCCAATATCCACCTGACTGAGCCGCGCGTCGTCGAACGTCAGACTGAGCGCCCCTCGCCGCCCTTCCGGCCAGGCAAAACCGCTGACTTGCTGCTGCGCGGACGGCGCGTCAGCAGGTCGTCCCAGCGCCAACAGCAACGCCGCAATCACCAACATCAGTTTGCTTTTTGGACTTCCCTGCGTTGTTTCGATTTTCATCACACAGCTCCTGTCACTGCCGAAGACTATCGAACAGCCGTTCGGCAAATTCAGAATCGCCATAAAGTCTATAGAGACTTCAGTACTGCCAGCATCTCGTCGTGAACCAAACCGTTCGTGCAAAGCAGGCTGGCGGAATAGCTATCGAACGGCGAGCCGTCCAGTTTGGTTACGCGCCCACCGGCTTCTTCGATGATGACCCAGCCAGCGGCCACGTCCCAGGCGTTCAAGCCTTTTTCCCAAAAGCCGTCCATCCGTCCATTGGCGATGCAGGCCATATCAATCGCTGCCGCGCCCAGGCGACGAACGCCTTGCGCGTGGTTCAGAAATTCGCGCCAAGCGGGCAGGTATTCGTCCATCTTTTCGCGCACGTCATAAGGAAAGCCCGACACAACCAGCGCGCGTTCGAGCGAATCAATTTCCGAAACGCGAATCTTTTGGCCGTTGCAGGTCGCGCCCGCGCCGTGTTCGGCGGCGAAAAGTTCGTCGCGGCTCGGATCGTAAATGACGCCGACCACCGATTGGCCTTTGTATTCGACGCCGATGGAAACGGCGTAACACGGAAAGCCGTGCGAAAAATTCGTCGTGCCGTCCAGCGGATCAATGATCCAGGTGTATTCGTCGGCTTCGTGCGCGCTGATGCCGCTTTCTTCGGCCAGGATCCGATGCGCCGGATAGTGCGCGGCGATCAATTCCTTGATGTGCCGTTCGCTGGCCAAATCGGCTTCGGTGACGAGGTTGATGCGGCCTTTGTGTTCAATCTGGAATCCGCGCGCGGCGAAATCCTGCAAAATCGCGCCGGCTTCGCGGGCGGCTTGGATCGCTAAATCAATCATGGTTAGGTTGTAGGTCACAGGGTTGTAGGTTGTAGGTTTTCAGTTCGATGCGGCCCGGATTATCAACCGGTAGTCGCAAACTGACAACTAACTGCCACCTGCAACCTATCAGCCACCACCTAACACCGCCGCAGCCAGCAGCGGGATCATCAATTCGTGATGACCTGTGATGCTGTAACCCTTTCCTGCTCCGTTGGCCACCGGACGGCGCACGACGTTGGTTTGCGGGCGGTAATGTTGCAGGAAGTCAAAATTGGCAGTGGTGAAATCCTGAAGCGAATGTCCCAGGTTGCGCACGACCGTGACGGCTTTCAAAAAGATTTCCGGCAGCGTCACCGCCGAACCCAGGTTCAGATAAACGCCGCCGCCATCCAGTTCACGAACCAGTGAAGTAAAGAGTTTGAAATCGCGGTAACTGGCCGCGCCGATTG
>CAZRXE010001080.1:0-2096 GCA_964603695.1 uncultured Heliomicrobium sp. | reverse complement strand
AAGTTCCTGTCTTTGATGAATTGGGACTCTGGCAGCCAAGCGAGTTCGGTACGTTCGTCATTACACTCGACAACGTAACCGACACCGAGATGGAATCGTTGCAACAGTTGTTGGATGACCACGATTTCGTGTCTGAGGAATGGTCAACCTCAATTCAGATGCTGTGTCGGGAATGCAGCGAAGGACGTCCGTTTAGCGAAGAACATCAACACGAACCAATTCAGTTAGACAATCGCCACCTTGCTGTCGCGGCAAGGTCTGGCGATGAATTGCACTCGATTTTGCAGCGGTGGCAGAAAATCGTTTCCGACGTCACCATTGTCGAAGTAAAGTGTGAATTGGAGCCATTGCCAGCCGCAATGCTATGAGTGCTTTGTATCAAACTATTCAACAATGCAAAGATGTCTTCTTTTTGATCGCCGGGCCGTGTGTGATCGAATCGGAGGCGCACGCGCTGAAGATGGCGGAAGCGATTGCGGCAGTGGCGGCGAAGCTTGATATTCCTTACGTTTTCAAAGCTTCGTATGACAAAGCGAATCGCTCTTCGATCAGTTCGTTTCGCGGCCTGGGGATGGAGGAAGGCTTGCGCGTGCTTGCCAAAGTCAAAGCCGAGCTCGGCCTGCCTGTGCTGACCGATATTCACGAATCGCACCAAGTCGCCACCGTTGCTGAAGTCGCAGATGTGCTGCAAATCCCGGCTTTTCTCTGTCGCCAAACCGATTTGCTCGTGGCTGCGGCACAGAGCGGGCGCATCGTGAATGTGAAGAAAGGGCAATTCCTTGCGCCCTGGGAAATGCGCAATGTGGTGAACAAGCTCGAAGCTGCTGGGGGCAGGGAATTGATGCTGACCGAACGCGGGTCGTCGTTTGGCTACAACAATCTGGTGGTGGATATGCGCAGCCTGCCGATCATGCGCGGGTTCGGCTATCCGGTTGTGTATGACGCGACGCACAGTTTGCAATTGCCCGGCGGACTAGGCGAAGCAACGGCAGGGATGGCGGAATACATTCCGAACCTCGCGTGCGCCGCAGTTGCGTGTGGGATTGATGGCTTGTTTATGGAAGTTCACGACAACCCGGCAACCGCGTTGAGCGACGCGACGACGCAGTTTCCGTTGGAGCACTTGGAAGGTTTGTTGGCGAAGTTAGTAAAGCTGCATTCTGTCACAAGTGTGTAAATCTGGTCTGAGAATTAGCCGTTATGCTCATTGCCCTCGGTCCCTTCTAATAGCCAATTTTCGTATCACAAAAACGTGCATTAAAGTGCACCTTCTCTGTCTAAAATAAGACAAATGACTTGCTTTAGATAGGAAAGTGCATTATAATGCACTTTTAGCGTTTTCTATAAAGACTGTTTTTATGCAAATTGAAGAACTCATTAATACGCTCAAACAACGACGGCTATTGCTCTTTGTAACGCAGGAGCATTTGGCGATATTGTCGGGCGTTGCGTTGCGTACAATCAAAGAGATCGAAGCCGGTAAGGGGAATCCAACCTTCGCTACGTTAAGTAAACTTGCGGATGTTTTAGGACTGGAGATTACGTTACAAGTGAAACATACCCTAAATTGAAACGATGAGAAAAGCGGCTGTGTATCGCAATAGAGAACTTATTGGAACGCTAATTGAAGAAAACCGTTCCAGCTATATTTTTCGCTATGATGAGCAGTGGTTTACCAATGCGAAAAAGCCGGCGGTCAGTCTGACTCTACCCAAAACTCAGCCAGAATATCGCAGCGAAATACTATTCCCGTTTTTCTTTAACCTGCTCAGCGAAGGCGTGAATCGCCACTTGCAAAGTCGCCAATTGAAAATAGACGAAGCCGATCATTTCGGGTTGCTGTTGGCTACCGCGCAACACGACACAATTGGTGCGATCACTGTGCAACCGATGGCAGAATGAGCTTACCTGTACTCCAAGTTTGTCCCGGCACATTGGCGGAAGGCTTTTTGTCCTACAGCCCGTCGTGTTTGCGAAATTTGTTCGACGGGAAAAAGGTCAGTCCCATTTTGCCCTTTGATTCGCCACAAAAAAGTGAAGCAGAAGCCGCATTGTTTGCCAGGAATCGGGTGCGGATTTCCATTTCCGGCGTGCAG
>CAZRXE010001079.1:0-2346 GCA_964603695.1 uncultured Heliomicrobium sp. | reverse complement strand
GATCGCGGGCTGATGAACCTCGCCCTCTTCGGCAACATGGTGACGGCGTTTTCGTGGTTCGGCGTGAACATGCTCGGCATCGGCCTGCACAGTTACGGCTTCATGGATGCGGCGTTCAAGTGGGTGATGCTGTTCAACGGCACCCAGGTCGCGCTCATCCTGCTCGGCTCCCTGCCGCTACGGATGTGGAAAAGTTTTTCAACCAACGGTGGTCCGGCGCCGCCCGGTTCGCCCCCGCGACCGGAGGAGTCGCCCCAACCGGCGGACGCATAATTTTTGGCGTTAGAATCGGCGGTGCCGTCGTCAACCTGCGACCAGCGGATGGTTTGGGCCGTTGACCTGGATGTTTCACAAACTTCGTGGCCACCGACGTGAGGCGGCGGAGGGAGCGCCGGTCGCCGGGGATCCGCCGCCTGACGTCGGCGGCTACGGCCTGTCGGCGTTCCGTGCGTTTCGTGGTTCTATAAATGTTTCCGGGTAACTCGGAATTGCCGTTCCCACGCCGTTGCTGTAAAACCCCGCCATGCCGAGCCGGGACAAACTCGCTGAATTCACCGAATGGTGCGCCCAGCACATCACCGGCGACGAAAAGGGACAGGCGCAAATCTTCCTGGACCGGCTCTTTCAAGCGTTTGGTCAGGGTAGATCGCTTGATGTCGGCGGCGCGCCGGAGTTTCGCATTCGCAAGGACCAGGAAGACGGCGGTGGCACGGCCTTCGCCGATTACGTCTGGAAACCCGTCGTGCTCGTGGAGATGAAAAAGCGCGGCGAGAATCTCCAGAAACATTACCGCCAGGCGTTCGATTACTGGACGCGGCTCGTGCCCAATCGCCCGCGTTACGTCGTGCTCTGCAACTTCGACGAGTTCCGCGTCTATGACTTCGACACCGATCTCGACGCACCCAAGAGATAGAGGAAAATGAAGCATCAATTCGCTGGCAGATGCAGGAGAGATTTCCTACCGTCATTTTAGAAGATGAATCTCGTTGAACCAGCACGGCCACCCGCACCAAGCGGTGTTGTGCCGAAAACCCGCGAGGATAACAAACTGCGGGTGGAAGATCGTGCCGCCCACGATTGGTATCGTTTCGTATTGTCGTACCCGGCGCACATTGTTCGAACATACGTCGAACGGTTCGGCTTGGATACCAGGCACAACGTTTTAGATCCGTTTTGCGGGACGGGTACGACGATAGTTGAATGCAAAAAACTCGGCATACCGAGTTGCGGCATTGAACCAAACCCGATGGCGGTATTTGCCAGCCGAACAAAGGTTGATTGGGAGATAGATGCGGATCAGTTAATCGCGCACGCGTCGCGTATCGCGAAACTGACGGTGGAAAAATTCGACGAGCAGGGAATTCAGGATGAAGGAGCTCTTGAGTTATTCGGTCGGCAAACCAAACCGCAAGCCGCACTTCGGGAGTTACCTTCGGAGTTGGTCAAAATCCTACTGACGGATTCAATCAGTCCGCTGCCTCTCCACAAGGTCCTGGTGCTGATTGAGGTTTTAGAAGCGAATCGAGAGCCGCGCTTATTGGCTCACGAACACATTGCGCTGGCGAAGAGCTTGGTGAATGAAATCAGCAATTTGCATTTCGGACCTGAAATAGGTGTGGGTGCAATCAAAAAGGATTCAGCGGTTGTTGGTCCGTGGCTTCGTGCGGTCAAGCGAGTGGCTGAAGACGTTCGCCAACTTCAATCCAAGGTCGCAACACCGGCAATCGTCCGCCAAGCGGATGCGCGCGACTTCGCAGTCCTCCTGCAACCTGCATCGGTGGATGCCGTGATTACGTCCCCACCGTATCCCAACGAAAAAGATTACACGCGGACGACGCGACTTGAGTCTGTGTTGCTTGGTTTCATCAAAAGCAAAGATGACCTGCGCCGATTGAAACAGAATTTGGTCCGGTCAAATACCCGAAGCGTTTACAAGAGCGACACCGACGATAGGTTGGTTGAGAACCACGGCGCGATTCAGCAGATTGCCAAAGCGATTGAGCGCCGACGGATTGAGCTTGGGAAAACTTCCGGATTCGAACGACTCTATGCCCGCGTAACAAAGTTGTATTTTGGCGGTATGCTCCGGCATCTGATGGACCTTCGGCCGGTATTACGTCCGGGAGCGCAACTTGCATACGTGGTCGGCGATCAAGCATCCTATTTACGCGTGATGATTCGGACCGGTCAATTGCTCGCAGATTTGGCAAAGTCTGCCGGTTACGAAGTGGTAGGCATTGATCTTTTCCGCACGCGCTTGGCGACCGCGACCAAGGAGCAGTTGCGTGAGGAAGTCGTCGTACTCCGTTGGCCTGGTCCGCTGAAATTAAACGGCTGGCCAAAGCA
>CAZRXE010001078.1:0-8963 GCA_964603695.1 uncultured Heliomicrobium sp. | reverse complement strand
AGAGACGCAAAATTTTGCGTCTCTACCTACAGCCAAACGCGCTCAATCAGCCACCAGGTTCCGGCCAGCGCAATCAACACGGAACAGGCGGGCGCATAACGCGGCAGGAATTTCGGATGTCGTCTCAGCTTCCACAGCAGCGGCAAGACCAGCGCGGCGATGGCCATTTGTCCAAGTTCCACGCCGAAATTGAAGGAAAACAGCGGAACGATGGCCGCTCCCCCCTGCCCGCCAATGCCGAGTCCGCGCAACGCTGACGCGAAACCGAAGCCGTGAATCAATCCGAAACCGAAGCTCAGCAACCAACGAGTTTTGATTTCGCCGCGCAGCAGGTTTTCCAGTGCCGCATAAATAATCGAAAAGGCAATCAGCGTTTCGACCAGTTTGGACGGCAAGCTGACCAGATCGAATGTCGCCAATCCCAGCGTGATCGAATGGGCAAGCGTGAATGCGGTGATGACTGCCACCGCGTCGCGCCAACGTTTGGCCGCCAACAGCAGCGCGAACAAAAACGCCAAATGGTCGAAGCCCATCAAAATGTGTTCGACGCCGAGTTTGAAAAACTCCCGGAAGGTGCGCGGCTGCGCGGCGACTTCGGCCAACAAAGCGGCGGAGAGTTCGTAAGTATTCGCGCCGGCTTCCAGCAATCTCGAACCGATCATCTTATCCGCGCCATCCAGCAATTCCAGATATTGCCTGTGACCGCGCGGCAATCGTGAAAGCAGCGCGGATTGATAAGCGATTCCGGCGTTCGCCGGTCTGACGAACGAATATCGAAAATGAATGCCGTCGCTCGCGTCCAGTTCCAGACCAGTCAATTCCGGCTGAATTCCCTGCCCTGCCAATTGAATGGCGACAGCTTCGACGGCCAGTGTTTGCAAGGCGGTGCGACGCAGCGCGAATTCCGCTTGCGTCAGCTTGCCGTCGCCATCGTCGTCCAGCGGCGTCAGGGTTTCGATGTCGAAGCGCGAAAAGCTCAGATGCAAATCCACGCACGCACCTTCCAATTTCAACACCGCCGCGCTCAAGCCCGGATCGTGCGCAAAAGTAAGCGCCGCCGCTGCCGCCAAAAACACCGCGCACGAAAAAAACGACGACTTGCGAATCATATTTTTTCTCCCTCTTTCTGCTGCCGTCAGGTTCGGGTCGCGGACGAAACATCCGCGACCCGAGGTTTGAATAGTTAATTACCGAACTTAGGAAAGACGATGTTCCGGCCGTTTTGCGGCGTGCTTTCGTAAGGGAAGACTTTGTTGAAGCCCATCTCGTTACCGGGCACGCCATCCACGTTGGTGAAATTGAGAGGATTGATCTTCAGATTGTTCGGATCGCGCAAGTCACTGGTCAGTGCAATCACGGCAATGTCCACCACGTCATCACCAAAGCGCCGTCCATTGGGCCAGCCGCCCGGCACGAAGAATTTGCCCGGCGCTGCGCCCAGCAACTGGCTCGGCAAACGGAAGGGATGTCCGGCGGCGCGGCTTTCCAAAATGTCCGCGCCGAAAATGCCCAACCGGCTGAAGCCCGCGTCATCAGGGTTCTTCGGATCGTTCGGCCCGTTGCCGGCAAAGCGAATGGAGTCGGTGGAGAGGTCAACTTTGATTAAGTCCGGGATGTAAATCGCCGCGATGTCGGCGCGACCTTTGTCAATCGCCACTTGCTGGCCGCCCGCGACCAGCGCGTTGATAAGCGTCGCCAGTTCGGGGTTTTCGGCGTATTTGCGGAAAAGTTGGCCGTCGGTGTTGGGCGAGGTGCGGCTGTACAAATCCTTGTCTTCGATGGCCACCAGACCTTCGTTGAACAGCGGATTGCCTTGACGCGCTACCTGCACCCAACTCGGACGACGAATCAGATCAAGCAGGCCTCGGCCATTGTTGGTCTGCACTGGCAAGACCTGACGACTGGTCGTGGCATAAACGCCGACGGTTTGTTGGTCGCCGCCAAGTTCGCTGACAGGCACTTGCAGCGCCATCAAATGCAGATTGAAACCGCCCTGCGCGTCCTTGCCCGGATTGCGCAACTTGAGCAAATCGAAGATGGATTGAATGTCGCCGTAAAATCCGTCATCGCGCTGACCGGCGAAGGCGACATAATCGTTGCTCAATTTGGTGATGGCTTGCCGCGTGTAACGATCCAGTTCGACGGCGGTGGCCACGCCCTTGCGCGCTGGGTTTTCGCCGTTGTCGCCTTCGTTATAAAACGGCGTGGCATTGCCCTGATTGTTCGGCGGAACCAGTCCCGTGCCGAGTGCGGTGATGATCCCCGTGCGATTGTCAATTTTGGTGACGGTGTAAGTCTGCGTCAGATTCTGCGCGGCATCGTCAATGTCCCTGACCACGCCGAGATAAGACTGAAGCAGGGTCTTCTGGCTTTTAAACCTCGTTTGGAACTCGAAACGGTAGGTGAGAGTTGGGCGTCCGGCAGTCACATCATCGCCGAGCGCGACGTGGATTTCATAGCGCACGGTTTCATCGAAATTGTATTTGTTCGGGCCGATGCCGGGGTTTTCGTGCGGATAAACGCCGAGCGCCAGGTTAAGCACTTTCCGTCCATTGTCCACGTCCGTGAAAGCATAAACGTCAGTGGTGTTCGCCGACGGATCGCGCGTAATCAGCGGCGCGTCCATGTGGCTGGAAGCCAGCGCCGAGGTGGACATTGCCGGCAGCAAGGCCAGCAAGGCAATCAACGCCGTCGTCGCGCCTTGTTTCAATTGTTTGAGCAGTTTGGTCATTTACCTATCTCCTTATCCAAGTTAGGGGTTTTCGTTTTCCGGACTCAGCCGCCTGAGCCGTTGGTTGTTGTTGCAAGCGCACGAAGAGCGTCGCGCCGGCTTCGGCACGGATTCGCGCGCCATTTGTTCAGGAAAATGTCAGCGCGCCAGTTGCCGCAGATAATTTCTTTCGCTCGGCAACAGGGCTGTTTGGAAAGTAAAAGCTTGTTTGGAATGGCGACGCGCGACGGCCGCCTCGCCCACATTGGCGGCGATGACGGCGGCGTGCAGACTCAGCCGCGCGTCCAGGATTCCAGCGGCCAGCGCGGATTGCATTGTCAGCCAGGCTTGTTGGTTCTGGCCGGCGGCGAATTGCGCCCAGGCCAGCGCGTCCAGCGTGAAAGCGTCGCGGCGATTGCGCAATTCGTCTTCGGCCAGTTTCAACGCCGTGGCCGGTTGCTGGCCGCGCGTCGCCAGATAAAGCGCGAAAGTGCGCGGATCATCGCCAGTGCCGCTTGCGGCAAGTTTTGTTTCGATTTGTCGAGCTTCGTCTTCGCGATTGGCGGCGCGCAAAGCGTCGGCGAGTGCCCAGTGATATTCGGGCAGCGGATTCGCTTGCGTGGCTTGTCGCAAAACGATTACCGCTTGATCGAATTCGTTTTCAGCCAGCAGAACTCTGCCGCGCGCCAGCAAGGCCGGCGCGTAATCGGGCTGCATCGCCAGCGATTGTTCGCAAACGGCATGCGCCTGTTTCAGCCTGCCGGCTTGCAATTCATAAAGCGCCAGCTTGCTCCAGGCCCAGGCCGAAGCTTCGGCGTCGCCCTGCCCGGAAGCCTGCGCGGCCAATCGCATCAATGCCCGCGCGACTTCCGTGTCGCCTTTCATCCAGCGCAAATGCGCGGCGCGGCTGTAAGCTTGCGGCCCTGGTTTCAATTCCATCATTCGTTGATAAGCTGCGGCCGCCTCATCCAGCTTGCCTTGCTCCATCAACGCATCGCCCAGCAACCCGAAATCGAAGGCCAGGCCGCGCTCTTTGACCAGTTCGCGCGCCAACGATTCAGCTTCGGCAAAGCGGTGCAGGCTGTGCAGCACGTGGCCACGCAGAAGCAGCGCCGAGGCGTTTTGTTTTTCCCCAGGCTTTTGCGCCTGTTTCGCTTCCAGGCAAGCGGCGCATTGTTCGGCCAGTTTGTAATAGCCCGGATCGAAGCTCGCCCGCGCCTTTTCGACATAACTCCAGCCAAGCCGTTCGATCATCGGCAGGCTTTGTTGCGCGGGCTGTTGCCGGCCGGCGCGTATGCGTTGTTGCAAGCGACGAATCTCTTCGTCGAGCTTCGCGTCGCCGTCGTGCCGGGCGAGCGCGATTTCGCACGACTGCAACTTGTTGGCGGCGGCGCTCGGCGTTGCCGATTGGCAGGCCGTCAAACACATCATTGAAACCGCGCACAATCCCCAACCGATCCAGGATCGCATTTCCTTCTTCCCCTCTTGTTTGTCGTGAGTTCTTGCAGGGAGTCCGCAATGGACGCTGTGTTCATCGCGATTCTCTCAATCATCTTTCAGCGCACTATTCGCAAAATCGGCGTGGCTGGATTGGGCGGCGGAAAATAAATGAAGGGAGCGGGCAGGTAATAAAAAAGGAGTTTCGCGTTGCCTCGAACCGGCGGACAACACGAAACTCCGAGAGAGAGTCGCCTGAAGGAATAAACCCGAAAAGTTATTGCGCTCCGATGCGGCGCGACATCAGCCGTTCCAGCCGAGCGTCGTCATACGCACCTTTGGTTTCACGGTTGAACGAAGCCGCGCGGCGCGATTCGGTTTGTACGGCCACGACTTGGTCGCTTTGGCCGCTCAGGTTTGTTTGACGAGTCAAAGACATCGTGTAATCGCCTGTGCGATTCGGAGCGAAAGGCGTGGCGACGATGATGTAAATGCCGGTGCTCGGTAGAGTGAAGCTGATGCGCGCGTTCTGACCGCCGCCGCCGTTGTCGTCGTTGGCGACAACCGCGCCGTTGTTGCGGTTCAGAATGAGCAGCGAATCAAAGCCCGGAGCATTCATCTGAATTTGCACGCGGTCGCCGTCCACGCCGGCAAACGAGTACGCATCGAGAAAATCGCCTGCCGCCGTTTGCAGATCGGTGTTGGTGATCTGGCCGTTGACGGTGGCACCGTAAGCTACGTTTTGAATCGCGCCGCCAATCAGCCGCAAGGTGTAATTGCCTTTGCCGCCGGGATTGTCGTCGGCGCTGGTAACCACCAGAACGTAGTCGCGGCTTTCCGGGATGACGGTCAACAACAGCGCATTGTCATTGACGAAATTGCCGTTGCCCATCCCGCCCAGATCGTCATCGGCGGCAACGGTCGTCAAAGTGCCGTTGGTTTCGCGTTTGTAAAGCACCACGGCGGGATCGAAGGTCGTCGCGCGCAGATCAAACGCCACGGGGGTGCCGGCCTGCGCCGTGAAAGAGTAGGCGTCGAAAAAATATGAACGGAAGCCGCCGCCGAACATCACTTGATCGTCCGTCGTCAACGCGCCGTTGACCGTTTGCCCGATTGAAACCGGCTGCCCGCTGACAGTCGGCGAGGCGTTGCCGATGCGGAAGGTCACGGAATTGGAAGTTTGGCCGTTGACCGTCAATCGCAGCGTCACCTGTCCCGCGCCGGCCAGTTGCGGCGGGATGATGATGTTGAGCTGATCCAGGTCTTGAAAAGTCGGATGAGCGCCAGCGAAGGTGACTGTCGCCGTGGTGTTTTGAATGGTGGCCGTGACGGCTTCGGCCACACCGTTTTGATCGTTGGGATTGGCGGCGGGAGTGTTGCGCAATCCCGTGGCGAACAAAATCAGGAAGTTCGGACGCGCGGCCGTCCCCGGATCCACTGGGCGTTCCGTGCCGTCCGGATTCACGATTGAAGAAAAGTTGACGCCGTCAAAAGTAGTCAGCGCGGCGGCGGTTCCGGTTCCAGTGGCGTTGAACGTGAAAATGCCCGGTCTGGCGCGGTTGATCAGTTGCGAGCCGGTGCGCGTCGTGCCATTGGCGTTAGTGACGGTGATGACGGCCTGTCCGTCAGGCACATTGCCGGGAATGGAGAAGTTGATCTGCCCCGGGCTGACGAAAAACAGTCCGGCATCCATTCCATTGACCGAAACCTTTATGCCGCCCAGCGTCGTCGGCAAAGGCGTGGTGGTGGCCACTGCGGTTTGCCCGTTTTGAGTTTGGAAGGTTCCGAACATCGCCGTAATCATATTCGGCGTCAACGCATCGCCCAGGAAGCTGGCGGCGTTGACGGCGGCGAATCCGGCCTGCTGGGCCGTCGGAACGAAGACCGTGCCGACCGTGATGTCGCGCACGATGTCATTGATGCCGATGGTTCCCACCAGCGTCGTCGCGCCGGTCAGCAGATTGATCGTGTAAAACTGCGATTGCGTCGCGCCTGCCGCCGTCAACGAAACGTAGCCGCTGCCGCTGCAATCGCTGATGTCGAAGCCTGCGTCATTGCCTGTGTTGACGCCCAGCGGGCCGACCGTGAACAACTGTCCTGCATTCGGCGAAACAGGCGCGCCGCCCGGCGAACCTTGCCGCACCAGAACGTCCAGATTGGAATCAATGCCGAAGAGCGTTGTCGAAGGCGTTCCGGCGACATTGTTCGTGTAAGCCACCGCAACAACGTTCGGATTGGCGGCAGCGTTCGCATCGCCTGTGGCATAAATTAGCGTAGTGTCCGTTCCGGCCAGCGCGCCGTTGTTCGGATTGAGACGGAAGTTTTGATCGGCTTCGCTGACCACGCGAATGCGGTCTGGAACCGGATTGAAATCAAACCCGAACGCCGTGCCGGAAAGCGCCGGCGTAAAGGCTGGGCCGGTGGCCGTGGCCACGCCGGTTGACGGATTGATCGTGTAAACGCGGCTGGCGCTGCTCAGCGCGAAAAGCTGGCCGCCCGCCGGACGGAAATCAATGCCGACGATGTTTTCGCCCGCGCTCAAGCCCGTGATCGGCACGGCTGCAGAAACCGTTCCCGGCGTCAGGCTGTTGAAACTGACCAGCATATTGCCGGCAGTAACGGCAAACACCGTTTCGACGCGCGTGGCAATGGCGATGTCGCGAATGGCCGCGCCTCCGCCGATGTCGCCCATTGCGGTGGCCGCGCCGGTCGCGGTGTTGATCGCATACAAGGTCGAAGTCGTCGCTCCCTGCGCGGTCAGCGAAGCGAAGGCCGCGCCGGTTTGCGGCGCAATGTCGAAGCCAACCTGATCCGACGTGTTGAAGCCGAGCGCGCCAACCGTTGTCAGTTGCCCGCCGTTCGGTGAATTGGGTGTCCCGCCAATGGAGCCTTGCAGGGCCAACGTGTCCAGGTTGGAGTCAATGACGTAAAGCGTGGTGGTCGTCGTACCCGCGACGTTGTTGGTATAAGCCGCGCCGACGATGTTCGGATTGGCGTTGGCGTTGGCGTCGCCCGCCGCGTAGGCCAGAGTGGTGTCTGTTGCCGCAATCGTTCCGTTGTTCGGATTCAGGCGCAGGTTCTGTTCATTGTCGCTGACCAATCGAATCCGATCCGGCACCGGATTGAAATCGAAACCGAAGGCGGTTCCGTTGAGCGGCGTTGCCAGCGGCGCGTTGCCGACAGGCGTGGCCGCGCCGGAAGTGGTGTCGAGCGTATAAACGCGGCTGGCGCTGGTCAGCGCAAATAGTTGGCCGGTGGCCGGACGGAAATCAATGCCCAGCACTTGTTCGCCGCCTTGCAAACCCAGTATGGGAATGACGGTCACGTTGCCCGGCGTGCCATTGTTGAAGCGCAGCAGTTGATTGTTCGTATTGACGGCGAAAACCGTTTCGACGCGCGTGACCACGGCGATGTCGCGCACGATCTCCGTCGAACCGATGCCCCCGATCAGCGTGGCCGCGCCGGTCGCCAGATTGATCGAATAAAGCGAAGACGCGGTTTGCCCCTGCGGCACCAGCGAAGCCAGCGCCACATCGCCCGGGGCGGCGATGTCGAAACCGACTTGATCCGAAGTATTCACGCCCAGCGCGCCTATGGTGGACAACTGCCCTGTGTTAGGCGAAGTCGGCGCGCCTCCCGCCGAACCTTGCCGCACCAGAATGTCCAGATTGGAATCAATGCCGAAGAGCGTCGTTGAAGTCGCGCCGTTGAAATTGCTGGTGTAAGCCACGGAAGCCACATTCGGATTGGCAGCGGCATTCGCATCGCCGGCGGCAAAGGCCAGCGCGGTGTCGGTCGCGGCCACCGCGCCCGTGTCCGGGTTCAAACGCAGATTCTGATCTGCGTCCGTCACCACGCGAATGCGGTCCGGCACCGGATTGAAATCCACCCCTATCCTGGTGCCTGACAGTGACGGCGTGAAGGCTGCGCCGACAGCAGTGACCGCGCCCGAGGTCGTGTTGATGGTGTAAACACGGCTGGCGCTGCTGACGCCGTAAAGCTGCCCGGTGCGCGGACGAAAATCCAAGCCGCTGATGGTCTCGCCCTGCGGCAAACCCGTGATCGGCACGGTGCGGATGATCGCGCCCGGCGTCACGGTGTTGAAACTGATTAAATTGTTCGCCGCCGTCACGGCGTAAACGGTTCCTTCCATATCCGAAATCGGCGAAAGCCCGCTTGCCTGCGCTCCGCGCACAAACAAGGAACTGCCGACAGATAAAATCAATGAATTGATCAATCCGGCCACGATCAAAGCGACCGCCATGTTGAGTAAGCGATGGTTCCTTTTCTTCATCTGGACAGACCTCTCCTATGAAGCCTTTCGGGCTTCGTTATTTAATGACGAGCCTTGCAAGCCACTTCCAAATCAAAGCGCGAGGAATTGGCTCCGTCAGACAACTCTCGACGCGTATGTTTCAAGCATTGGGTGTCAATGAGGAATGGGGACAAAAGTAACTAAAAATCGTTGAGGGGGAGAGTTTCTCAACTCCATCAGCACTGCACGGTTTGATTTAGCTCGATGGTTTTCTCGAAGATCATTCAGCACACTATTCGTAACTCCGCGTGCGTTTGGTTTTCTCTTTCGGAAATAAATCTTGATTGCCCGATCTGCGGCGTAACGGCTTAACGACGTAATGAATTAGATGGACAGCAGTTCTCTTAGCCTCATCATTCCGGTTCGGATTCTGGTTTTGACCGTTCCCAGCGGCAGATTGAGTTGGGCGGCGATTTCGTGGTGAGTCAATCCGCCGAAAAAAGCGATTTCGATCAATTGACGCTGCTCCGGTTTCAATTGCGCCAGCGCCGCGCGAACCCG
>CAZRXE010001077.1:0-3173 GCA_964603695.1 uncultured Heliomicrobium sp. | reverse complement strand
CCCGCGCCCTGGGTCGAAATCAAAAACGGCAAGCTGGATTTATCGAACGCTTACGCCGTGGGCATCGGCGAATTCGACAAGTTCTCAGTCAGGTTCGCTTATGAGCAGTTCCCCGCCGGCGCGGATGAAAAAGCGGAGTTGGAGAAGATCATTCAAAAAGGTCTGGCCGACGGAATGCTGTTCATTGACGACGGCGACGCGCGCGGCGTCGGCACGGCGCATCCGCTGGCCAGCGTTTGGGACAACGGCGCGGACGCCATCGCCACGCTGCGCCACGAAATGGAAGTCCGCCGCATCGGGCTGAAAGACTTCGGGCTGAGAAGCATCTCCGCCGGACAGCCGCTCTCCGCGCTCGAAGCCAAGTTGTTGCCGCTGTACCTGCATCATCGTTACCAGTTGATCGCCGCGTCAAAATCGCTCGGCGGACTATATTTCACTTACGCCGTCAAAACCGCTGCCGGCCCCAGCCCGGCCAAATTCCGCGAAGTCGTTTCGGCTACGCGCCAACGCGAAGCCTTGAAAGCCTTGCTCGACACCCTCAAGGTCGAAGAATTGGCCTTGCCGCAAAACATTCTTGATCTGATTCCGCCTGTGGCCACAGGCTATGAAGGCGGAACAGCGGAATATTTCAGCCGCCGTTCCGATCCGGCTTTCGATCCGCTGGCTGCTGCGACGATTTCCGCTGACCTGACTTTGATAGCGTTGCTCGATCCGAACCGCGCCGCGCGGCTGATTCAATTTCACGGCGAGAATCCGGCCAATCCCGATTTGAAAGAAGTGATTGATGCCGTCATCGCGGCAACCTGGAAAGCCGCCGCGCCCGCGAATGCTTATCACCGTGCGATTCAACGCTCAGTGCAAAGCGTGACGGTTCAAAAGCTGATGGCGTTGGCAAGTGATGAAAGCGCCTCACCGCTGGTGCGGGCGGAAGCTTCCGCCGGCTTGCGCAGCTTGAACGCCTTGCTGAAAGCGACCGCCAGCACGGATGCGCATCGCCGCGCCGCGCAAGAAGACATCGAACGCTTCCTGACACGCCCGGACGCCGTCCGGCAACCGAGCCGCCCGCTGCCTGCGCCGCCGGGTGACCCGATTGGCGGACGAGGATAAAAGCGCGGACGAAACGTCCACGCTCCAAGTTCAAACCAGTTCGTAACCGCGCGGATGGTTGGGGTGCGCCAGCGTCAGATATTCGTGAATGTCGAAAGGATGGGTTCCTCCATTGAAGGGATGGATGAAAAACACGTCAATCAAATGGTTCAACAACTGGCCGTTTTCGTCCATATCGGCGTCCAGCAACAGCACGTCGTTGCCGGCGGCGTCTCTGGCTGGTGCCAACGTCAATTGCAGATTGCCGTTGGCTTCGTCGGTTTTGATGCTGACCATTTTTGATTTGAAAATGCGGAATTCGGGCAAAGTTTCCTGCAATTTGTCGAAGTGGTTTCCGGCGGTGGCGGATTCCCAACCGCTGAAGTTGGACAGATTGTCTTTGATGTGGCGGACAACGGCTTCCATCTCCGCATTCACAAGGGCATAAAACCTTTCGCGATCAATCGCCAGCACGCGATCCACAAAGGAAAACCACGAGTTCCGCCCACCAATTGGTTCCGGCAGAACGGTCGTCTTGGCGAACAGGTTCAGCAGAGCGGATTTGGCCAGCACTGTCTTTTCGGCTTTGGCTGCGTCGTATTTGTCTTCGGTGAACTTGCCTAGTTTTTCACCTTTGATGACTTTCACGTCCGAAGCGTCCAGCGCCTGCTGAAGCGGTTTGAAAGTATCCGACAGTTGTTTCCAGGCGACGAAGCGCGCGCTCCATTCCTTGGGATTGCGCAGCGCCTGCAATTCCAACCGCTTCGGTTCGGCGGTCGAAAGCGTAAAGAAGCCAGTATTAAAAGGGCGATACCGCTTCGATGAAACCGAGCAGCGTAAATTGGACTCATGCGGGAAGGCTGGGATTTCCAGCACGCCCGGCAGGGGCAAATTGAGATTTTTGAAGTTGAGAATGACTGAGTTGTCTTTCCGTTGAACATCAATCCGCGTTTTGGGATCGGCGGCAGGCTGATCCAGAGTGTTTTTGATGGCGAGTTCGAGTTTACCGAGATTGGCCATGGAATGCTCCTTTTGGTTTCGTGACTGGTTGTTTTTTACTTCCGGCTTAGGCAACCGGTTCAACTAGGCAAAAGGGGGACGGGTGAGCGCACTTTGGCGTTAATTGCCGCGCGCGTCAACCTAAAAATCAGGAGGAATTGTGATGTACAGGTTTCATCGTCTTGTGTTCTTGATTGTCGGGATTGTCCTTTTGGCTGGGTTTCTTGCCTCCGCGCAACCGGGCAGGAAAAAAATTCTGGTCGCGCATCGCGGCGCTTCGGCTTATGCGCCAGAACACACTGTGTCGGCTTACCGGCTGGCCATCGAACAAAAAGCGGAGTTCGTCGAGCAGGATTTGCAAATCACTAAAGACGGCGTGCTTGTGTGCCTGCACGACCTGACGCTGGAACGCACCACCAACGTCGAAGAGCTTTTCCCCAACCGCTTCCGCACCGACGTGACCGAAGATCAGCCGCAAACCGCCGCGCCGTCAAAACACTGGTACGTTTCCGATTTCACGCTGGCGGAAATCAAAACTATGGACGCCGGTTCATGGTTCAATGAAAAGTTCAAAGGCGAGCGCGTCCCCACCTGGCAGGAAGCGATTGATCTGGTGCGCGGCAAAGCCGGCCTGTATCCCGAAACCAAAGCGCCCGAAGTTTACGGCAAGCGCGGTTTCGATATGGAAAAGCTGCTGATCGAATCACTGAAGAAAAACAAGCTCGACCGCGCGAACGCCGATCCGAAAACGCCGCTGGTCATTCAATCCTTCAGCGCCGCCAGTTTGCGCAAACTGCGCGACACTTACAAAACCAAACTCCGGCTGACGTTTTTGATCCACGCCGACCCGCAAAGCGAATGGCTGACGGCGGACGGATTGAAGAAAGTCAAAGCCTTCGCTGACGATCTCGGGCCGAACAAGTTGCTGATCGAACGCGAGCCGAAAATCGTCGCCTGGGCGCACGCCGCAGGACTAACCGTCACGCCTTACACTTTTCGTTCGGCGAACACCGGCAAGTTCAAGGACGTGCGCGAAGAAATGACACACTTTCTGTTTCAACTTGGCGTGGATGCATTGTTCACGGATA
>CAZRXE010001076.1:0-3778 GCA_964603695.1 uncultured Heliomicrobium sp. | reverse complement strand
GTATCTTCTCGCGCGTGGTGACCCTCACTGGGCGTTGAATCCTTCTCAACGTGCTGGTCACCGGCAGAAATTCCGATAATCGAGACTCCTCATAAATGCCCCGAACTCGGTGCGGTTTTCGCTGCGAACTGTTTTGCTCGCCCCGATGTCATCATCTTGTTTAATCAGTGCTTTCGTCCTTAATTCCGCCGTGTTCCGGGTATTACTTGCGGTAAAGGATGGGCTGTGAAGATGGTCGCGAACGGATTCTGCCCCTTCCACCAACATCTGAATTTGTAAGTAATTGAGTTTGTATGCCGTATGGCATGTAGTTTTCTGAATTGCTTTGGTGTCCCCCGAACCGGTTCTTTCATTCTTAAACGAGTTACCGCCTCTTGAGACCCATTGGCAGATGGGGCCGCCTGTTTAGTGCGATGTTTCCGCGCCTGAATCAGGCGGAAACCCACCCTGGCTTTTGCATCAGGTCTAGCGGCCTCACTCCGCTTACTGAGGAAAACACTTATGAAGAAGTTCACCTTATTTTGCACGACACTCCTGCTTGTCGTTCTGGCTTTAAATACGGCATTTACTCGCGGCTTGATGAATTGGTTCAACACGCCTGCGGTGACGCGTGCCGAAATTTCCGGCAAGGACGGCGAATTGACCGTCACCGCGCCCAACACCATCGTGAATAAATATGCCATCCTGGCGGGCAATGCCCCCAAGGGAGCCAAGGACATCACAATCACGAATCCGGGCGGGCCAAATGGGCTAACGCCGGGCAGTTTGGAGGCGGGCGATCTGATTATGCTTATTCAGATGTCCGGCGCGGCGATTGACACTACCAACACCGTCAATTACGGCAATGTCACCGATCTGAAAAATGCCGGGCGGTACGAATTCATTACGGTCAATAAAGTTCAGGGCAACACAATCACGCTCAATCCGCCGTGCGGCGGCCTGAAGTTTGATTACGTAGTGGCCGGCGACCAGCAGGGAAAGGTGCAGGTTATTCGCGTTCCGCAATACACCAAACTGACGATCAACAATGGCGCTTCGCTGACTGCACCCAAATGGAATGGCAGCTTCGGTGGCATTGTCGTCGTGGACGTACAAAACAACGCCATCATTAATGGAACCGTCAACGTTACGGGCTTGGGTTTTCGCGGCGGCGAATTAGCGAACGTCAGCGTGGCAACTTTCAGCAAGCTTGATTATGCGACCGTGCAGCAAAATGACGGCGCGCAGAAAGGCGAAAGCATCGTTGGCTTTCAGACCGATTATGATCCGATCGGCGGCAGATTCGGACGCGGCGCGCCGGCTAATGGCGGCGGCGGCGGTACTTCTCATAACTCCGGCGGCGGTGGCGGTGCCAACGGCAACAACGGGAAAAGCTGGACTGGGCAAGGCGTAATGGATGGAACCGTGACGGGCGGCGCGACCGCTTGGCCGCTTGATCCGGGTTATGTCGCAAACGGCAACAAATTCACGGATTCCTCCGGCGGCGGACGTGGTGGTTACAGTTACGCAACGAACATTGCCAATCCGTTGACACAAGGACCGGGTAACAGTGCCTGGGGCGGAGATATGCGGCGCGAAGTCGGCGGACTCGGCGGACGACCTGTGGCGCAGGATACGGCCGGGCGGCTGTTTTTCGGCGGCGGCGGCGGCGCAGGGCATCAAAACAATGATGCGGGCGGCAAAGGCGGCGATGGCGGCGGTTTGATTTACATCATCGCCGAATCCATTTCCGGCAGTGGTTCACTGATGGCCAACGGCATTGATGGCGGCCCAACCAGAGGGACTCATCAGGATGGCGCGGGCGGCGGCGGCGGCGGCGGCACGATTGTCATCGCAGCAAAATCCTCTTTAGCCGGCATTAGCGCGCAAGCCAATGGCGGCAAAGGCGGCGACCAATTCAATCCGGTTTCCTTCCCGACCGAAGCGGAAGGCTCAGGCGGAGGCGGAGGCGGCGGTTTCATCGCCTACAAAAACGGAACTATCACCACGCAGGCCAACGGCGGAGCCAGCGGAGTTTCGCAGGCGGACCCTGTGAAGACCTTTCCGGCCAATGGGGCAACGCGCGGTGCCAGCGGTTTGGTCATTACTTCGGTGGACGACATTCCTTTTTGTTCGACGACGACCGATCTGTCCATCACCAAGACGGACAATTCCGCTACGGCAGTTCCGGGCGTGCCGCTGACATACGTGATTGTCGCTCGCAACAACGGCCCGAACGATGTGTTTGGAATTCCTGTGATAGACACTCTGCCGCCGACGCTCATCAATGCGTCGTGGACTTGCACTGCCTCAGCCGGATCAGCCTGTTCGGCGGCGGCTGGAACCGGAAGCATCAACACCACGGTCAGTTTGCTGAACAGTGGGACGGCGACTTTCAATTTGACCGTAACTCCTGATCCTTCGGCAACGGGGACGATCAAGAATATCGCCACAGTAATGATGCCTGGGGGCGCGGTGGATACTGACCCAACCAACGACATGGCGGAGGACACGAACACTTTATTGCCTCGAGCCGATCTTTCCATCACCAAAACCGACGGGGTGACGACTGTGACTGCCGGCACGCCGCTGACCTACACCATCACCGTTCGCAACAACGGCCCAAGCACCGTCAACGGCGCGACCGTGACTGACAATGTTTCAGTCAAACTGACGAATGTTCTCTGGACTTGCACGGCGACGGCTGGTGGCAGTTGCGCCACGCCGAGCGGGGGCGGAAGTATCAATACGACGGTCAATCTGCTGCCGGGAAGCGTCGCTACTTTCAAGGTGAATGCGACTGTGGTGAGCAGCGCGACCGGTTCGTTAATCAATACGGCTACTGTGACTTCGCCGGGCACGGTGCCTGATCCTCTGCCGAGCAACAACAGCGATACGGATACCAACACCATCGTCGCATCCGGCGATTTGACGATTACCAAGACCAACAACGCTACCGTTGTAGTTCCGGGTACTCAGACGACCTACACCATCGTTGCCGGCAACAGCGGGCCTAGCGCGGTGACAGGGGCAATGGTCGCCGACACTTTACCGGCGACGCTGACCAACGCCACTTGGACTTGCGCGGCGGCCAACGGAGCGACCTGCGGTTCAGCGGGCGGCACTGGCAGCATCAATGCCACGGTTGATCTTCCGGTTGGAGGATCGGCTACTTTCACGCTTACCGCCGTAGTTGCGCCTAATGCTTTCGGTACATTGGCCAACACCGCTACGATTGCCGCGCCGCCGGGCATCACCGATTCAAACAGCGCTAACAACTCCGCCACGGATACGGATAACGTAGCGCCTGCTGCCGATTTGAGAATTACCAAGACGAACGGCGTTAATTCGACCGCGCCCGGCGCGCAAACAACTTACACGATTGTCGTGACCAATGACGGCCCCAGCGCGGTCACTGCCGCCACGGTGACGGACACTTTGCCGGCCATCGTGACCAATGCCGTCTGGACTTGTACCGTTACATCAGGTTCCAGTTGCGGCGCGGCCAACGGTAGCGGAAGCATTAATACGACGGTGAATCTGCTGTCCGGCGGCGCAGCGACGTTCAGCCTGACGGCGACGGTTTCCGCCACGGCTTCAGGAACGCTGACGAACACAGCCACAACCGCTCCTCCTAGCGGCGTCACCGATCCGAACGGTGCCAACAATTCGGCGACGGATACGGACGCTCTGACTCCGACCGCCGATTTGAGAATCACCAAGACAAGCAACACAGTCAAATCTGTACCGGGGTCGCAAATGACTTACGCGGTTGTCGTTACCAACAACGGGCCGAGCG
>CAZRXE010001075.1:0-8248 GCA_964603695.1 uncultured Heliomicrobium sp. | reverse complement strand
GGTTCTGCGGGACAGCTTGGCTGCGCGCTGCAAACGACATTAGCCGATCACGAAATCATCGCTTGCGACCGCGAGGAACTCGACATTACGCAATTCGACCAAGTTCGCGAAGCCGTTGCCGCGCTTCGTCCCGTCGTGGTCATCAACGCGGCGGCGCACACCAATGTGGACGGCGCGGAAAGCGATCAAGTCGCGGCGTACAAACTCAACGCCGTTGCGCCGCGCAATCTGGCGATTGCGACCGCCGAACGCGGCATTCCGCTGATTCAGGTTTCGACCGATTATGTGTTCGACGGTCTGAGCGCGAAGCCTTACCACGAATACGACGCGACCAATCCGCTGTCGGTTTACGGCAAAAGCAAGCTGGCCGGAGAGCTGGCTGTCGCCACGCATAATCCACGACATTTCATCGCGCGCACGGCGTGGCTGTATCACCATCAGCCGGCCCACGGCAAAAACTTCCCCAAGACCATGCTCGCACAATCGCATCGGGAATCCGTGCGTGTGGTCAGCGACCAATACGGCTCACCCACTTACGCGCCGCATCTGGCGGCGGCAATCGAACAATTGATAACAACCGGCGCTTACGGCGTCTATCATCTGACAGGCAGCGGCGGCACAAGCTGGTTTGATTTGACGCGACGGCTCTATCAACTCTTCGGCGTCAAAACCTCCGTCGAACCCTGCGCGACTTCGGAGTTTCCGCGCCCTGCGGTACGACCGCGATATTCGGTGTTGACGACGATTCAGGAGCCTGAAATCCGGCTGCCCGACTGGGAAGAAGGTTTGGCCGAATTCGCCGGCGCGATGCGCTAACAATGTTGTACTCCGTTGCGGAAAGGTTTCACAGATGCCACGGGCTTGCCCCGTGGAGCTTCACGTTGGCAGCTACTGTAGCGACAAGCGTGAGACCCCACGGGACAAGCCCGTGGCATCATTTTGTTAAGGCTGAATCCGTGCAATTCCCGTAATTCGGATATTTCCACAACGGAGATGTTGTAAAAGACTGCTTGCAGGAAGTTCACCCCTCAACCAGAATGCACGCCCAACTCAGTCAGTGTTGACAAACTTTTTAACTTTTACGACTTGCCATTTCCGCAAGACTAACCTGGAGGTCTATCAATGAAGAAGTTTTCCGCGAGTGATCGGCGTAACCGATTCTTTATCTCTTTGGTTCTGTTCCTGGCAGTGTTTGTCCTTGTTTCGCCTCAACATCCGCGAGCGCAGGATTCGCCCCTGACCGGAGCGAAAATTTATCGGCATCAGTCCTCCGCCGATTCGCCTTCGGCAGCGGGCGAAGAAGACGGCTACGTCATCGTCAACACCGCAGACGGCGTGACCTGCCGGCAGGTCACGCGACAAGAAGCGGAGCAGTTGAGCTTCGGCAAAGCGCGCACCGATTTGCGTCCATTGCCGGATAATCGCCTGAATGCCCAACAGCAGCAGGGTTTGAAAATCACTCTGCGCTCCACCTCGCAACTCGATCAATTTCCGCAAGCCAAACAGGTGTTTCAACGCGCGGCGGCACGCTGGGAATCCATTATCCAATCGCCGATCACAGTCATCATTGACGTGGATTTCGGCCCGACCATTTTCGGGACGCCGTTTCCGTCGCCTAACATCATTGGGGCCACAGACCCGCAGCGCGTGGGCGTAGCGGATTCTTACTCGGCATTGCGAACATCCTTGAGCGCCAGAGCGCAAACCCCGCAACAAGGGGAAATTTTCAATTTGTTGCCGGCGGGGAATTTGCCGACAGACCTGGGCCCGACCACCAACTTTTCCGCCGCCACCTCGGTGCTGCGCGCCTTGGGCGCGATTCCAGCGACGGCCAATCCGGACGCGGAACTGAGCCAGCTTGGACCGCCGCCTTCGATGGGATTCAATTCGGCGTTCAACTTCGATTTTGACGCCAGCAACGGCATTGACTCGGACAAAACGGATTTCGAGGCCGTGGCCATTCACGAAATCGGCCACGCGCTCGGCTTCGTCACGGGTGTTGGCGGAAAGGAAAGCACGCCATCGTCATTGCTTGCCCCGGCGGTTTGGGATTTGTTCCGCTTTCGTCCGGGCGGTTTGGTCAAAAACGTCATCACCACAGCGGCGCGTGTCCAGCTGGCCGGCGGCGAGCAGGTCTTTTTCACTGGCGAATCTGAATTGCCGCTTTCCACCAGCACGAACGCGGGCACGAACGGCGACGGACGCCAGGGCAGCCACTGGAAAGACAATGCTTTGATCGGAACCTTCACCGGCGTGATGGATCCGACCGCCGCCAGCGGCGAACGCCTGCCGATCACCGCCGCCGATCTGACGGCGCTGGGCTTTTTCGGCTATCGAATCAATCCCGCTTCCACCATCGCCGAAGTGCTTTCGGTGGACGATAGCTCCCGCGAAGAAGCCTTGACGCTGACCAACGCGATGGTCGTCAACCGCTACACGCCCACGCGTTACCCGGCGCAACTGGAAGCCGTGCGCGTGCAAATTCCGCCAACCACAGACGACACGAATCCTGTCGGCCAGCAACTGCGCATCATCGCGTTTGTGGACGCCAATCGCACAGGCCAACCGCCCGCCAATCCGACGTTCATCGTGGATCGAACAATCACCATTCCGGGCATTCCCACTTCGCGATTTATCGAAGCGGTGCTGCCCAGTCCGCCGACGATTAATGCGGGCGACGTTTATGTCGGCATTCAATCCGCCAGCGCCAGCGTTTTAATCGCCGGCGACCGCACGGGACGCCAACTCAATCGCTCTTTCGTTTCGACCAACAACGGCGTGAGCTTCCAACCACTGCAAAACGCCACGAACGCGCCGCTCAATTTTATATCGCGCATTGTGCTGAACGAATCTTTCAACGCCACGCCCGCGCCGGCGGCTGAATTGCTCAGCCCCAGCGCATTGCCGCCCGGCAGTGCGGCGTTCACGCTGGTGGTGCAAGGCAGCAATTTCCAACCCGGTTCGGTCGTTCGCTGGAACAACAGTGACCGCCCCACCACGCTGCTGAGCGGCACACAACTGCAAGCGCAAATTCCGGCAACGGATGTGGCTGGTGCCGGAACCGCCAACGTCACGGTCTTCACTCAGGGTGCGGCGGAATCCGTCAGATTGCCGTTCACCATCGCGGCCAATCGCCCGCTGCCAGCGGTCGCGCGCATTTCGCCGAACGCGCAAGCCACTGGCGCAACCGCGCCGCTCACGCTTAATGTTTTTGGCGCGGATTTCACGGCACAATCCGTGGTTCGTTTCAACAACGCGGATCGCACGACCGCTTTCGTCAACACCACGCAATTGACGGCAACCCTGCCGCCTGCGGACTTCGCCTCCGCAGGCAACAACACAGTCACTGTCTTCACGCCCGGCCCCGGCGGTGGCACGTCCGGCGAAGTCAGTTTCACGGTCGCCGGTTGCAGCTACGCGCTGTCTGCCGCCAGTCAGACTTTCGTTTCGGCGCTCAGAAGCGATCCGGCGTCCAGTTTCACCAACGGCGTGGTACTCAACACCAATTCCTTCTGCCCGTGGACGGTCACTTCCAGCGCGTCCTGGCTGACCATCACCAGCCCCGCGGCGGGAAGCGGCGCGGGCAAATTCGTCATCAACTATTCGATTTCGCCCAATACCGGCGCGACTTCGCGCACGGCCACGGTCAATGTCGGAGGTCAAACCGTCAACATTCGCCAGTTGGGACGCGCCACCAGCGTTTCCGCCGCAAGCTTCGCTCCTGCGTTGGCGGCGGAATCCATCGGCGCGGTTTTCGGTGCGGGACTGGCCACCGAAACTCGCATCAATTCTTCGCTGCCTTTGCCGACCAACCTGAACGGAACCACGGCAACGGTGATTGATTCGCAAGGGCGCGCACGCGCCGCCGGACTGTTTTTCGTTTCGGCAGGACAGATCAACTTCCTGGTTCCGGCGGGCACTGCAACAGGCAATGCTTCGGTGCAGGTCAATCTTAACGGAACCGCCGTGGCTGACGGCGTCATTGCCATCACCAACACCGCGCCGGCGTTGTTTTCCGCCAACGCCAGCGGACAGGGCTTGGCCGCCGCTGTCGTCCTGCGCGTCAAAGCCGACGGCACGCAAAGCTTCGAACCCGCCACACGCTTCGACACGGGAACCAGCACCTTCGTCCCCGTGCCGATTGATTTCGGCGCGGCCACCGACCGCATCTTCCTGCTGCTTTACGGCACAGGCATTCGCGGACGCTCGGCGCTCGGCGGCGTCACGGCCAAAGTCGGCGACACGGATGCGCCGGTCAGTTATGCGGGTTTGGTGGACGGTCTGGTCGGGCTGGATCAAGTCAATACCGAACTGTCGCGCAGCCTGATTGGGCGCGGTCAGGTGATTGTCAACCTGACCGTGGACGGACGCGCGGCAAACACTGTAACGGTAACGATCAAGTAACCGGGCTGTTTTCATTTTTCATTTACTATTTGTCATTTGTCATTTGCCGTTAGCTTGCAGTTATTTCAGCAATGGCAAATGGCAAATCAAAAATGGAAAATCCCTGCCATAACAAAACAAAAGGCGAGGCTACTTTGGTAGTCTCGCCTTTTGTTTTACTTCTTTGCTGGTCGGTCTACTCGCCCGCCGCCGACTTCGCAGTGCGTTTGGCTCTGGGTTTGGCCGCCGCCTTCGCCGCTTTGACCACTTCCGCCGGAACGCCGTTGACCAGCCGATAATCGCAAGCCTCGTCGGAACAGTACTTCACGGTTTCGTCTTTCTTGGCGTTGTACTTTTCCAGCAAAAAAGGCTTGTGGCATTGCGGACAGGGTTCGGCCACGGGCTTGTCCCAGAAGACGGCGTCGCACTTCGGATACTCCGAACAGCCGTAAAAGACTTTGCCGCGCCGCGATTTTTTGACGATCAATTCGCCTTTGCAACCCGCGTTCGGACAGGGCACGCCGGTCGTTTCGCGCTTGATGTATTTGCATTCGGGATAGGTCGAGCAGGCGGTGAATTCGCCGTAAGGCCCTTGCCGTATGGAGAGTTGCGAATCGCAAACCGGGCAGCGTTCGTCCAGCATCACGGGCGGAGCCGCCGCCGCGCCGGATTTGGTGATCTTGCGCGTGGTCTTGCATTCGGGGTAGCCGGTGCAAGCCAGGAACTGCCCGAAGCGGCCTTTTTTCAAAGCCATCGGCTTGCCGCATTTTTCGCAGGTTTCGTTGGCGTATGGGTTTTCCGCGCCTTCCGTCGCGGGTTCGCCGTTGCCGTTGGCCGTCGCGGGTTTGGCTATTTCGCTGGTGTTTTTGCATTCGGGATAATTCGTGCAGGCTAAAAACTGCCCGAAGCGTCCGAACTTGATCGCCATCTTCGATCCGCATTTGTTGCAGACTTCGTCGGTGATGATCTCCTGCCTCTTCACGTCCTTCATGTGCTGCTGCGCGGTTTTCAAATCCACCGTGAACTTGTCGTAAAACCCGCGCAGCGCCTGCGTCCATTTCAACGTGCCGTCTTCCACTTCATCCAGTTGCGCTTCCATCCGCGCGGTGTATTCGACGGCGAACAAATCCGTGAAGCTTTCAATCAGCAAATCGTTGACGATAGTTCCCAACTCGGTCGGATTGAATTTACCTTCCAGCTTTTCGACGTATTCGCGATCCTGAATGACGGACATAATCGAAGCGTAGGTTGAAGGCCGTCCGATGCCTTTTTCTTCCAGCGCCTTGACCAGCGTCGCTTCGGTGTAACGCGGCGGCGGATCGGTGAAGTGTTGATTGGGCGTCAGCGAATTCAATTTCAACTGTTCGCCTTTGGTCACCTTCGGCAACTTGGCCGCGCGTTCATCGTCTTCTTCGTCTTTCTCGTCCTTGCCTTCTTCGTAAACGGCCAGAAAGCCGTCGAACTTCAGCACGGAGCCGGTGGCGCGGAAGAGGTATTTTTCGCCCGCCGAAATATCAATCGTCGTTTGATCGAAAACCGCCGGCATCATTTGCGAAGCCACAAAACGCTGCCAGATCAGCCGGTACAGCGCGAGTTCGTCTTTATCCAAATAGGCCGCGACTCTTTCCGGCGTGCGGTCGGCGGAAGTTGGGCGGATGGCTTCGTGAGCGTCCTGCGCGTCTTTTTTCGAACGGTAATGAATCGCCTTTTCCGGCAGGTAATTCGGGCCGTAATGCCCGCCGATGAAATCGCGAACTTCGCCGAGCGCGCTGTCGGCTACGCGCGTCGAATCGGTACGCATGTAGGTAATCAAACCGACCGCGCCTTCCTTGCCGAGTTCCTTGCCTTCATAAAGCTTTTGCGCGATTTGCATTGTCCGCTTCGCCGAAAAATGCAGTTTGCGCGAAGCTTCCTGTTGCAGCTTAGAGGTGATGAACGGCGGCACTGGATTGCGTTTCCGCTCTTTGGTCGAAACTTCGCTGACGACGTATTTCGAGCCGTTCAGTTCGTCCAGAATGTTTTTGGCCGTCGCCTCATCTTTAATATGGAATTCGTTCTTTTTGACGCCCTGAGTGGCATTTTGCTCGAAGCCGGAGGTTTTGACGGTCTGTTCGGCAATCTTGAAAAGTCGCGCGTCGAAAGCCGGCGGCAATTGCGCTGACAGATTGGCGATCACCGACCAGTATTCGGTTTTGATGAAGGCCTGAATTTCGCGCTCGCGTTCGACGACCAGCCGCACGGCGACGGTCTGCACGCGCCCGGCGGACAATCCGCGACGAACCTTGTCCCAGAGCAGCGGGCTGACTTTGTAACCCACCAGCCGATCCAGCACGCGACGCGCCTGTTGCGCATCCACCAGATTGTCGTTGATTTGCGCTGGATGATTGAAAGCGTCCTTGACGGCGTTTTTGGTGATTTCGTTGAAGGTCACGCGAAAAATGGGCTTTTTAGTATTGCCACGCCCGCTTTTGACGATTTCGGCCAGGTGATAGCCGATGGCCTCGCCTTCGCGATCCGGGTCGGTGGCGATGAAGACGGTTTCGGCGTCTTTGGCCGCTTCCTTGATTTCGCGAACGACTTTCTCTTTGCCGGGCATCACTTCATAAGTCGGCTCGAAATTGTTTTCGACATCCACGCCCAGCCCCTTCTTCGGCAAATCTTTGACGTGGCCGACCGAAGCCAGCACTTTGAAATCCTTCCCCAGATATTTATTGATGGTTTTCGCCTTCGACGGCGATTCGACAATGACAAGTGATTTAGACATGACTTAATTACCAACTGCGTTTTCTCACCGGCTCTTTGTGAGTGGATGAACTTGGAGCGGCGTATCGGCTGCCGCAAAAGGCGAACCAAATAGCACGAAGGCAACAGCGAGTTCAAGCAACCTTATTTTCGCCGTTATAACTTCGGCGTCACCAACCCGGTTTGATTTTGATATTTGCCCGTGCGGTCGGCATAGGAAATTTCGCAATCTTCGTCCGATTCAAAAAACGTCACCTGGGCAATGCCTTCGTTGGCATAGACACGAATCGGCAAATCGGCGGAGTTGGAAAACTCCAGCACCAATCGCCCGCGCCAACCCGGTTCTAGTGGCGTTGTGTTCACGATCAGGCCCGAACGCGCATACGTTGATTTTCCGACACAAATCGCGATCACATTGCGCGGAATATTGAAGGTTTCGACTGTCACGCCCAGCGCGTAAGAGTGCGGCGGCAGCAGCCAATAACGCGAACCGTCTTCGGCCAGCCGCGCAGGGGCTTCGATCAAACTGCGCTCGTCAAAATTCTTCGGATCAATTTCCGCGCTGGCAATCGGCGAAAAAACGCGAAAACCGTCATCGGCCAACCGCAAGTCATAACCATAACTGGAAAGCCCTGCAGAAATGATGCGGCGGCCTTCGATTTCGCGCACCAGCTTTTCTTCAAAAGGCGAGATCATTCCCTGTTCGCGGCACATCCGCAAAATCCAGCGATCTGATTTGACGCTCACAATCTGAATTCTCCTTCGGCCAGAGTTAATGGGGGACGAGAAAAGAGCGCGCAGTCTAGCCGAAGCATTCCAGCATGACAAAGTGTGACTTAATGGCGGGATGTTGCCCGGTTCGATTTCGGGCTGTTGGCGAGCAGTGATTTGTTCAATGGCGTGAAAGCTGCGGCGCGTGGTCATTTTGTGGCGACCGCGCGCCGCAAGCCTCATACCCTGGCTGGGACGCGAAAAAAATCGTTGTGTTCTAGGGTTGTTTTGTTTTCCGCATTGTTAGGATTCCTATCCCGAAGACGAAAATGCCGCCGACATTTCATAAAGCGTAAACACACGGCAAATTGGCGCATCGGAAACAAAGTTTTCTAAAAAAAGATTTCTCGCC
>CAZRXE010001074.1:0-1973 GCA_964603695.1 uncultured Heliomicrobium sp. | reverse complement strand
CTGCGTCGTCTTCGCCGAATTTGTTGTTGCAGCCATCGTCATTGACCGCCGCAGTCATTTTCACGCGGCGCAAATAACCTTCGCGAACGAAGATCGAATTCGGCCCATCATCGTCAAACATCTTCTGCAATTCTTCAGGCGTCAGCTTGCTGAAATCCTTTCCGCCCGGCGGCACGGCGAAGGCCAAAATGTGATGCACGATCTTGCGATTGCCCGGACGCGCTTCGGCCATCTGCACGTATTTGTCTTCGGAGAAATTGGTCGGAATGGCGAAGTATTGATATTCGTCTGGCCCTGCCGCAGCCAACGTGAACTCTTCGCGCATGGGGAGCACCACGTCGGGTTTGCCGATGTGCCAACCTTCGACAAACTTCGGCGGGAGCGGCAAATCTTTCGGATTGCCTTCTGCCGCGCCTCCGTCCACCCAGGCCGCGATTGTGTCAATTTCCGCTTGCGTCAAGCTGCGGTCGTTTTTGAATTTGCCGACGTGCGGATCGGCGTGCCAGGGCGGCATTTGTTTGCCAACGACTTTTTCGCGAATGGACTTGGCCCACGGGCGCACGTCTTTGTAAGTCAGTGCCGAAAATGGCGCGGCTTCGCCTGGGCGATGGCAATCGGCGCAGGCTTTGAAAAAGATCGGCGCGATGTCTTTGGTGAACGTGACTGTCTTCGATTTATCGTTTGCGCTGATTGAGGGAAGCGCGAAAAAGAAAACTGCCGCAAGCACGGCGGCAAATAAAAAGGTGACGCGATGTTTTTTCATAAGACTCCTTGCTCCTTGCTTGAATTTGTTGAGCCGGCATGCAAAAAGCGGATTGGGAATCCGAAAACTCCACAATCCGCAATCCACAATCCGCAATCGGAAGTTATTGGCCGCTGCCGCCAGCGGTCGCTTCCTTGACCTTCCTGGCGCGGTTGTTGCCGATGAGGGCTTCCACCACTTCGCCTTTGTCGTTTTTGACGATGGACAGATCAGTCTCGCCGTTTTTCATAACGAACTGCGTTTCTGAAGTCGGCAGGAACTCCATTTTGGCGCGCATCGGGATGGTCACGACCAGACTGTTTCCGTCGCGGATGACATTGGCCACGATGCCCGGCATCACTTCGTATTTGCCCGCGTAGGAATCCAGAATTTTCGGATCCACCTTTGCAATCGGCGGCATTTCCGACACGTAATCCAGGAAGCCCAGCATCATCTCGTCATAAGTCGGTTCGCCGTAGCGCACATCTTTGGTCGGGTCGGGATTAAATTTGTTTTTCGCTGAATTATCGAAGTAAGCCGTAACCATGATCTTGCTGCCGGCGGGCAAACGTTTCGGCTCTTTGAACAGGTAGTTTGTTTGCCAGGCGAAATCGTAGTTCGGCACGTTCAGTATCACTTCGGATTTTCCATCGGGATAGAAGACTTTGTATTCCATGGATTTGCCGCGCAGGTGCATGTGCGGCTCCATGCCGTAAACGATGGTGTCGCGTTTGAGCGTGCGGCAGGCCGTGACGCGATGATTTTCAGCGCCTGCCGGAATCTTGAAGAACATATTTCCAATGGAATTGGTCGTCACCAAACGTTGCGGCGCTTCTTTGGCGAAAACCAGACCGATCATCGAACGATCTTTTTCGACTTCGGTGTTGCCTAGCGTTTGGTTGGAATAGTGAATCTGGAAGCGGATGCTCGAACCGGCGGGAACCTTGCGTGCTGTTCCCGGCAGGAAAATATCGGCGTTGCGTCCGGGCGCATAACCCACCAGCAAATTGTCAGTGCCGCCGCGACGCCCGTTCGGGCCGCAACCGTCATCTTCCGCCGGTTGATCCGGTTTCATGCGCATCAGGTAGCCGTCGCGATAAAACGGAGAGTTCTTCAATTGCGCTTCCATCGCCTTGTAGCGTTGTTCGGCGGTCATCTTGCCCATGTTCGGCGAGCCTGGCGGCACGATGAAGGCGATGATGTGATGCACGATCTTGCGATTGCCCGGACG
>CAZRXE010001073.1:0-8745 GCA_964603695.1 uncultured Heliomicrobium sp. | reverse complement strand
TAAGTTGCCGCGCGTGCCCGAAACCCTACCGTAGTTCAACTATCTTTCTTCACCACATTTTGAGGCTAGGCACAGGCATAGTTTCCGACCGAGTAGTGCACTGATTGCTAAATTCAGGAGGCAGGGAAGTTTCGGACGGCGAATTTTTGCCGGGCTATTCCTGCTTGTCGTTTTGTTGTTGCCGACGATCCGGCTGTTCGATGCGCGAAAGGCTTTGGCCAAAGCCGCGACGATTTGCGTCAATCCGGGCGGAAGCGGCGGCTGTTTGGCTTCCATCCAGGCGGCGATTAATGCGGCGGCCAATGGCGATACCATCAACGTGGCGGCGGGAACTTACACTGAAGATTTCACCATCAATAAAAGCGTTGCTTTGATTGGCGCGGGCGCGGGCGCGACGAAATTGTTGGGCGTGCCGAACAACACAATGGCGGAACACATCGGCATTTCCGCCGCCAACGTGACCATCGAAGGCTTCACGATTGACGATTCCAATTCCTTCGGCCAGAGCGGCGCGGGCGCAAATACTTTGGGCATTGTTATTGCTGACGTGGCGGGAACGCTTATTCGGCGAAACGTCATCACCAGTGTGTTTCTGGATGTGCCGACCGGCGGCACGGCCATTTATCTGAACCCGAACGTCAAAGGCGCGCTCATCGAACAAAACACTATCGCCAACAGCGGCAACGGAATTTTGTTCGACGGCACGGGGCGGCACGACAACTTCACCATTCGCAAAAACCTGTTCCGTGGCAATGGGCGTGGCACTTCGTCCAGCCGGGCGGCGATTCGTTTCGTCAGCGCGGATTCCATCTCCGCTGGGCATCGCAACGTGATTGTCGGCAACAACTTTACCGGCAACAGCGGCGGCGGCGGCGTTTTCAACGGCAGCGGCGTGGCCGTCACCGCTGAAAACAATTGGTGGGGATGCAACTTCGGTCCCGGCGCGGCCGGCTCAGCCAACTCAGGATGCAGCGAGACGACCAACAAGGTTTCGGCCAATGTGGACGCCACCCCCTGGCTGACTTTGCGGCTTAGTTCCTTGTTGGGCGAAGTGCCGCCGGGCGGCGGCGCGGATTTGGCCGTGAGCATGGTGTTCAATTCCGACAATGCCGACACTTCGGCAAACGGCGGATTGTCCGACAGCACGCAAGTCTTTTTCACCGCCACGTTGGGCGCGGTCACTCCACCCAGTCCGAACACCACGGACGGCAGGGCCGCCGCGATTTTTGTGGCAGGTGCGGCGACGGGAGCCGCGATGGTTGCGGCGACGGTGGATGGGCAAACGGTTTCACTGGCGCTCAGCGTCAGTTGTCCGACGGGAAATTGTTCGACGGTCGGGCCGGGCATTGGGATCGGAAACGCTTCACCGCCGAGCGGCGCGCGCGCCGGTTCGGTGTTGATCTTCAATGTCTACACTTCGTCCACCAATCTGAACCTGGAAAACACCCGCATCAGTCTGACCAACATTGAGACTTCGCGCGCAGCTTTCGTGCATTTGTTTTTAGTCAATGGCGCGACGGGCGGCGTGACCGATGCGTTCTTGTGTTTAACGGTCGGGCAGACGGCCAGCTTTCTGGCTTCGGATCTGGATCCGAACGTCACCGGATACATCATCGCTGTGGCCGTTGATTCGCAGGGCTGTCCGATCAATTTCAACTATTTGATCGGCGATGAATACGTGAAATTCGGCGGTGGACAGGCCGCCAATCTGGGAGCGGAAGCGGTGACGGCGATAGGCACTCTGCCTGCTTGCGCGGCGGGCGCGACAGCGACGCTGGCGTTCGACGGCAAACAATATGGTGCGTTGCCGCACAGACTGGCCGTGGACAGCGTGGCCAGCCGCTCGGACGGCAATGACACGCTGCTGATTTTGAATCGAATCGGCGGCAACCTGACTTTGAGCGCGGCGGCGCTGGGGGCGCTGTCCGGCGTGTTTTACGACGATCAGGAAATGGGTGTGGTGTTCGGTCTGGCAGCGGGAGCCTGTCAATTTCGCGCAGTGCTTTCAAACTCCACGCCTCGCACGAACCCCAGAATTGACGCCTTGATTCCAGCGGGACGGACGGGCTGGATGACTATCTGGCCTGCGGCTGACGGCAATGCGCCGATGCCGGCCATGACCGGCGCGGCGCTCAACTTCAATCCCAATGTCAGAGCGAGCGTCAAAGCATTCAATCAGGGACATAATCTGCACAAAATGACCGTCACCGAAGCGGCCACTTTGGGGATTCCCGTCCTGCCGCCGAATTGTTGACCTTCAGGCAGTGATCGAAGAAATTTCAGATGACTGACACCGTTTGTCGAAAAACCGGGCTGCTGACGTGGTGTGTTGTTGCCTTGCTGCTGGCGACGATTTCGGGGCAGTCAGTTTCCAGGTCATCTTCTTCGCCTTCTGGGCATTCATCCGCAACCATTTCCGCCGGACCAGCCGACGCAAATTTTCTGCTCGACAAATGGAATTCCGAGAGCGGGCTGCCGCAGAACTCAGTGTTGGCGACCGCCCGCACCAAAGACGGATATTTGTGGATCGGCACGCAGGAAGGCGTAACACGATTCGACGGCGTTAAATTCAAGGTCTACAAAAACGCCGCTGATTGGGCCAACCAGGACATTTTTACCAACTGCATGCTGGCCGCCGGCGACGGCAGTTTGTGGGTCGGCACGCGCAGTGGTCTGAATCGTATCAGCTCGCAGCCGGAAAACCCCTTCACGACTTACACGGCTGCTTCCGGCTTGCCCAATAAATATGTGACGGCACTGGCCGAAGATACTGAAGGCAATCTATGGATCGGCACGCGCGGTGGTTTGGCGCGATTCGCCCAGGGCAAATTCACTTCTTTTACCAAAGCCGATGGGCTGGCGGATGATTTTGTCGTCACGATTCAAGCCGCCAGTGACGGCAGCCTCTGGATAGGGACGGCCAAAGGCACAAGCTGCATCAAAGATGGCCGGTTCCAGCTCTGGGGAGCGATCAAGGAATTGGCCGCCGTTCAAATCAACAAGCTTTACGAAGACCAGGCTGGCGTTTTGTGGGTGGGAACCGAAGGACACGGATTGATTCGCTTCAAAGACGGCAAGCTGACCGCGCTGACCCGCAAACAAAATCTGGCGAACGATAATGTTTATGCCGTCACTGAAGACGGCGAGGGGCGACTCTGGATCGGAACCGGAGGCGGACTTAATTATTTGACCGGCGACATTGAGCAAGTCCGCCCGGTCAATTACGGCAAAATTCATTCGGCGCTCGACGATTACATTTACAGCATTCATCCCGATCGCGAAGGCAGCATCTGGATCGGAACGAAAGGAAACGGCCTGGTCAGGTTGAGAAAATCCTTGTTTACGGTTTACGGTGCGGCGGAAGGCTTATCAAAAGACGACATCTGGTGTGTGCTGGAAGCGCGCGACGGCGGCTTGTGGATCGGCCTGGGCGCAGGGGGCGGACTCAATCGTTGGAAAGACGGCAAGGTGCAAGCCTGGAACACTACTGACGGTTTGATTGACGCGGAAGTTTTGTCCTTGCTGGAAGCGCGCGACGGCAGTCTGTGGGTCGGCACCGGAGGCGGGCTGTGTCATTTCCAAAAAGGACGGTTCAAGTGTTTCGATACACAGAATGGTTTGCCGAACGATGATATTACCTCTCTGGTCGAAGACGCCGACGGCAGTTTGTGGATTGGGACGTATGCGGGCATTAGTCATTACAAGGACGGGAAGTTCGACAATTCCTGTAATCAGCAAGGGCTTGGCGACACGATGATCGGTGATTTGCTGCTTTCAACGTTGGACGGCAGTCTTTGGATCGCTTCCTCGCCCGATGGTTTGTTCCGGCTGAAGGACGGGAAATTGAAAAAATACGCGATGGGTGCCGGTTCGCCGCTGAGTCAGGCCATTTCCGTTTACGAGGACGCCGCCGGCGACTTGTGGGTCGGCACGTATCAAAAAGGCCTGACGAGAATCCGCCGGGACGGCACGATTAAAATCTACTCCACGCGCCAAGGTCTGCTCGAAGATCAGGTTTTCGACACCCTGGAAGACGATGCCGGAAACTTCTTGTTGACTTCCAATCACGGAATTTTCCGTGTTCCCAAAAAACAGTTTGATGAATTGGATCAAGGCCGGATTCAGCAACTGGCCGTTTCGCGCTACGGGATTTCCGACGGGTTGCGCACCAATGAATGCAACGGCGGCTCGCAACCGTCAGGTTGGAAAACGCGCGACGGCAGATTGTTGATTGCGACCATCAAGGGATTGGTTTCCATCGGCCCCAGCCGGGCGATGCGTGAATTGCCTGCGCCGCCGGTGGTGATCGAACGTGTGGTGGCCGATAGAAAGCCCGTCGGCATCGAAGGACAAATCACCGTCGGCCCAGGCCTGCATGATCTGGAAATTGAATACACCGGCCTGAGTCTGCTCTTGTCTGGGAAGATTCAGTTTAAGTATCGGCTGGAAGGCTTCGACCCGGATTGGATCAACGCCGGAACACGGCGAACAGCCTATTACACCAGTTTGCCGCCCGGCGATTATCGTTTTCACGTCATTGCCTCCAGCCCGGAAGGCCGCTGGCCCGAAGGGAATCTTGAAAAGATCGGCACCATGGCCGACATTCACGTCAAAAAACTTTTTTATCAAGGCACTAACTTTTACCTTCTCTGCGCCGCCATCTTCGGACTGGTCTTGTATGCGGTGCATCGTTACCGCGTTTCCCGCTCGAACGAAAAACTGCTGGGCAGCATCGTCCAATCCTTGCCGATTGCCGTCGGCGTGACCGGAGATGACGGCCTTGTTCGACTGGTCAATGCTCAGTTTTTGAGGGAGTTCGGCTACACACGGGAAGAAGTTCAAACGATTGAACAATTGTTGAACGCCGTTTACCCCGATCCGGAAGTTCGGCGGAAAGCGGGGTTTTATTGGCAGAAGGCACTGACGGAAACTTCGCTTTCCGTGCGACGCGCCTTGCCGCGCGAATGGCATGTTCGTTGTAAAGACGGTTCGGAACGCGACGTGGATGTTCGAGTTGCCAGAGCTTTGGATCGCGTCATCGTCACGTTCAGCGACGTCACCGAACGCAAACGTGCCGAAGAAACGCTGAAAGCCTCGCACCGACAACTGCGCGAACTGGCCGCCCGCTTGCAGCAAGCCCGCGAAGAAGAGCGCACCTTCATCGCCCGCGAAATCCACGACGAACTGGGACAGTTGCTGACCGGGCTGAAGTTCGACATTAAATGGCTGGACAAACGCCTGCCCGCCGGGGCCGAAGAGTTGAAAAAGAAAATTTCCGCGATCCTGGATCTGGTGGACGAAAGCATTCAGGCCGTGCGCCGAATCGCGACCGACTTCCGCCCCGGCGTCCTGGATACGCTGGGACTGACCGCCGCCATCGAATGGCAGGCCGAGGAATTTCAAAAACGCACGGGCATCGAATGCCACATCAACGAGCGAATGCCCGATCCGCCTGCCGATCAACAGCGCGCCACGGCGCTGTTCCGCATTTTTCAGGAATCGCTGACCAATGTGGCGCGGCATTCCGGCGCAACTGAAGTCAACGTCAGTCTCAGCCGCCAAAACGGTGCCGTTATCTTGCAAGTCAAAGACAACGGCCGTGGCATTACCGAAACCGAAATCAATCACTCCCGCTCCGTCGGATTGTTGGGCATGCGCGAACGCGCGCATCTGTTCGGCGGCGAAGTCCATTTTTCCAGCGTACCTAATCAAGGCACAACCGTCACGGCCAGTATTCCGCTTGATGTGTAGAGCAATGCCGCTTAAGAAATGGAATCGAAGTACAGGTTCTTTTGGCAGATCGCCGCGCCGATCTTAACGCGGACAGGTTTCGCCCGCACTCCGTTCAAGGTTGGTAATCCCGCCATAACCAACGCAAAGATTCCGGCAAAATCGCGCGTCCGTGTTTGTCGCTATGAAAGCCTTGGCCCCATTCAAAACGATAATCGTATTTGGCAAAGGCCAGCGATTTGGCCAGCGTTTGATTGGCCAGCGGCCAGTTGCCGTTGGCGTTGTCCAAATCGTTTTCGCCGTCCTGCATGAAAATCCGAATCGGACGTTTGGGGGCTTTGCGGATCATCGCTTCGTAATTGTGGCCGCCTTCGCGGAAGGTCGCGCCCTGCGCAATGTTGGTAAAACTGCCGACCCACGACAGCACCTTGCTGAATTCGTTCGGACGTTCCCAGGCGACAGTCCACGCGCAGATTCCGCCGCTGCTGATGCCGCCAATGGCGCGACTGGCCGCGTCGTGGCGCAACTTATAGGTCTTTTCGACTTCGGGCAGAATCTCTTCCAGCAGAAAGCGCGCGTATTGATCCGAGAGCGTGTCATATTCAAAACTGCGGTTGGATTTGCCGTCGGCGCGGGTTCCAGGAGAGATAAAAATGCCGACCGTCACAGGAATTTCGCCTTTGGCGATCATATTGTCGAAAACGACAGGCACGTAATTTTTGGCGTTCTGCCCATCCTGAAAAACCATGACACAAGCCGGAGTTGATGCTTTGTATTGCGCCGGAACGTAAACCCACCAATCGCGCGTTGTGCCGTCAAAAATTTTGCTCGCCCATTTAGGCTGTTGAATCAATTGGCCTTCGGGAACGCCGGCCTGCTTTTTTGCTTCAGGCGGTGTGGTGTAAACCTCGAATTGGCCGTTGCCCGCCATCAGTTTCTGTTCGCCGATTTCAAATTGCCAGCGAAAGCCTGTTCCCCAGGGAAAGGAAGCCACAGCGGCGTAAACATCTGAATTCCCTATGCGATTAAGCGGCAGAGTAAATTTCGCATCGGAAGAAATCACCCGCGGCACGACTTTCGTTCCCGGCACTTCAATGGCCCAGGCGGCGGTCAAATCGTCAATCTTCGGTGCAACGCCTTTGCGCAATTCCTCTTTGCCAAACCAGGCGCGAATCTGTTCGGCCAGTTTGTCTGCTTCTGCGCCTGCCGGTTTCGTGGCCAGCGCGGCTTGCAGCGATTGGGGCGTAAGTTTAGCTTCCGGTTGGGTGAAGGAAGCCAGCGACAACAGCACTGTGACAGCCAGTGTGAAAATCCGGTAAGTCATTTTATTTTCCTCTTGGTGATAGGTTGGGAGTTGAAGCGGCAGGAATTTACCACGGCCGGCGGTTTTGCCAAACTGCCTCTCTCGCCTTCAATAAACCGCTATGTTATCTTTTGCCGCGTCAAGTTGGCTTGACCAATTCCCGCGCGATCAGATGCGCACCATCAAATCATCAACACCGTAATAGCACCTAATCGAGGCAACGTATGCGTCGAGCAATCAAGTTATTCGTTTCCGCCTTTTTCCTGCCGGCTGCTGTTTGTTTATCAATCCGCCTGTTTTTGCCCGTTTCCGCCCAAGCTCAAATTGATTTCAAACGCGACATCGAACCGATTTTTGCCGCCAGCTGCAATCAATGCCACGGCGCGAAAAAAGCGTCCGGCCAATTGCGTCTGGATGTAAAGGCCGCCGCCATGAAAGGCGGCATCGGTGGCGCGATTATTGTCCCCGGCAACAGCAAACAAAGCCGTCTGCTCGCCCGCATTCTGGGCGAAGGCAATGAAAAACAAATGCCGCTGGGCGGCGCTCCGCTTAAGCCGGAACAGATCGAATTGATTCGCGAATGGATAGATCAAGGCGCGATTTGGCCCAACGAGAGCGAACCCGCAATCCGCAATCCGCAATCCGCAATTCCCCAGCATTGGGCTTACGCGAAACCTGTTCGCCGGGATTTGCCGCAGGTGAAAAACTCCGGCTGGGTGCGCACGCCGATTGACGCTTTCGTGCTGGCGCGATTGGAAAAAGAAGGTTTGACGCCTTCGCCTGAAGCTTCCAAAGAAACCTTGCTACGCCGCGTTTACCTTGATTTGATCGGCCTGCCGCCGACGATCAAAGAGATTGACGAATTCCTGGCCGATCAATCGCCGAACGCTTACGAAAGAGTTGTGGACAAACTGCTCGCCTCGCCCCATTACGGTGAACGCTGGGCGCGTCCATGGCTGGATTTGGCGCGTTATGCCGACTCGAACGGTTACGAAAAAGACAGTCTGCGCACGATGTGGAAATATCGCGATTGGGTCATCAACGCGCTCAACGCCGATATGCCTTTCGATCAATTCACGATTGAACAGCTTGCCGGCGATATGCTGCCGAATCCGACGATTGACCAGAAAATCGCCACGGGTTTTCATCGCAACACGCTGCTGAATCAGGAAGGCGGCACAGACCCGGAAGAGCAGCGATATGAAGTGCTGGTTGACCGCGTCAGCACCACCTCGACCGTTTGGCTGGGGACGACGATGGCTTGCACGCAATGCCACAACCACAAATATGATCCGTTCACGCAAAAAGACTTTTATCGAATGTACGCCTTTTTCGATAACGTCGAATACATCGTGCGCGGCACGCAACTGTTCGAGCGGCACATCTGGGAACCGCAACTGGAATTGCCCACGCCTGAACAGGAAGCCAAACGCAAAACGCTCAATGACGAAATCGCCAAGCTCGAAACCACGCTGAAAACGCAAACGCCGCAACTCGATGCCGCGCAGGCGCAATGGGAAAAAGAGATTCTGGCCGAACCCGCCAAATGGACGACGCTTGATCCGACGGAATTCAAATCCACCGGCGGTACAACCCTGACCAAACAGGAAGACAAATCGCTGCTGGCTTCGGGCAAAGACCCTGAATTCGACGAATACATCATCAAAACCAAACTGCCACTAAACAAACTTTCGGCTCTGCGATTGGAAGCC
>CAZRXE010001072.1:0-1600 GCA_964603695.1 uncultured Heliomicrobium sp. | reverse complement strand
CGGCAAAAAGAAATCGCCGTGCGCGCGGCGCTCGGCGCAAGTCGCCGGCGCATCGTGCAGCAGTTGTTTTGCGAGAGCCTGCTGCTTTCGGCAGCGGGCGGCGCGGCTGGATTGCTGCTGGCCGTGTGGGGATTGCAGGCTTTGCTCGCGCTCAGCCCGCCGGACTTGCCGCGCCTGGACGAAATCAATCTGGATGGCCGCGTTTTGGGCTTCACTTGCGCGGTGGCGATGTTGACGGGATTGCTGTTTGGTCTGGTTCCGGCGCTGCAAGCTTCGCGTCCGGATTTGAATCTGGCGCTCAAAGAAGGCGGGCGCGGATCAAGCGCGGGCAGTTCCTGGTTGCGCAGCGGACTGGTTGTGACCGAAATCGCCTTGTCGCTGGTGTTGCTGGTCGGCGCGGGATTGCTCTTGCGCAGCTTCTGGCAGGTGTTGTCCATTTCTCCGGGCTTTGCGACGGAAAAGATTTTGACGTTTGAACTGTCGCTGCCTTCGGAAAGATACGACGGCGTTAAAGCCCGGCAGTTTTTCGATCAGGCGCAGCAGCGGCTGGCCGCCTTGCCCGGCGTGCAAAGCGTCGGCGCAACCACCGCGCTGCCGCTGAGCCAAGCGAACAACATGCGCATCTTCACGGTCGAAGGCCGCGCCGGAAATACGCCGCGCGATTACACCATCGAACATCATCGTTTCGTTACGCCGCAGTACTTCGAAACGCTCGGCATTCCATTGCTGCAAGGGCGCGGATTCAATGCCACTGACTTTCAGGCCGACGCTCCGCCCGCCGTCTTTATCAATCAGGCGTTTGCCCGGAAGTACTTTCCGAATCAGGAGCCGCTGGGCAAGCGCATCAAAATGGGCGCTACGGCGGAATCGCCTTTTTCCTGGATGACCGTCGCGGGCGTGGTGGGCAACGTCAAACACACTTCGCTGGAAGCGGCGGAGCGGCCTGAAATGTATCGCCCCTACGTGCAAATGACGGAGCGCGAAAGCGACCGCACGTTGACCTTTGCGTTGCGCACCGCGCAAACGCCCGAATCCTTGCTGCCCGGCATTCGCCGCGAAATTCAGGCGCTGGACGCCGAACAGCCGCTGGCCAATATCAGCACAATGGAGCAGTTGCTGGATCAATCGGTCGCGCGCCGCCGCTTCAGTTTGTTGCTGCTGGGATTTTTCGCGGCGACGGCATTGGCGTTGTCGTTGGCCGGGATTTACAGCGTAATGACCTATACCGTTATGCAAAGCACGCGCGAAATCGGCATTCGCGTGGCGCTTGGCGCGCAAACCCGCGACGTGTTGCGGCTGGTGCTGGGGCAGGGTTTGACGCTGGCGGCACTGGGCATCGGCGTAGGACTGGCCGGAGCCTGGGGACTGACTCGTTTGATGACGAGCTTGCTTTACGGCATCAGTGCGACCGATGCGCTGACGTTTGCCGGCGTGCCGGTCTTGCTGCTGCTGGCGGCTTTGCCGGCCTGCTGGTTGCCGGCGCGGCGGGCGACGCGGGTGGACCCGATTATCGCGCTTCACTGTGAATGATGAGGTAGGAAAGATGAGGGAAAGAAATGACGATTCATTCTTCATCCTTCCGACTTCATCATTTCGATAG
>CAZRXE010001071.1:0-1768 GCA_964603695.1 uncultured Heliomicrobium sp. | reverse complement strand
GATTTCATCGCCGTTGTTGAGCGGCTGTTTGATGCCGGGCAGCAATCGCGGGCCGCGATTGACGAAGGTTCCGTTGGTACTGCCCAGGTCTTCGATCAAATATTGATTGTTCAAAAACTGAACTCGTGCGTGACGGCGCGAAACCTTAGCTTCGGGGTCGTCCTGATCCAAATCCACGTCAGGGAAAATCCCGCCGTCCGCGTCCCAACGACCGATCAAAGCGTCCGTGCCGGCAATCGGAAACTCCTTGCCGATTTTGCCGCCGCGCTGAATGATGAGTTTGGCTCGTATTGAAGGCATAGGCGAACTCGGAAATGCCGGTGCATTGATTGGAGAATGCTGGCCGCTTTCGGGGTTGAACGGCGCGCCGCGCAAATCACTGGTCGGGCCGTTGAAATTCGCGGTTTGCGTCGCGGCATCTATCGCGGTCACCACCGGCGGGGGCGATTGAACGCTGGTCTGCACGGGGGGAACCACTTTGGGTGCCGCAGGCGGCATTGTGGCAGGGGGGTGTGGAGAATGAAAGACCGGCGGCGGCGGCGGCGTATACGGCGTAGCCGGTTTCGGCGTGATTGCTTCTCGCGTAAATGCCGGCGGCGGCGGCGGAACCGGAATTTGCGGCGAACCCGCCTGGGAAGCCATCTGCGAGGAATGCGGCGGTTGATAAGACGGCGGCGTAAACGCAGCCCGTGGCGCACTCGCCGCCGTCAATTTGGTTCCGCACTCGTCACAGTATTCCGAACCCTCAAGGTTGTCGGTACCGCAGTGGTAACATCGAATCATAGCTGCAATAGCCTCCGCTCAAGCGAAAACTTTGGGGCGTCGAACTACGAAAAATTGAATGAATTGTTGAGTTTCAACTACTTGTGCCAAACAGGCCCCAGAAACAGGCGGCCATTCTACACACAATCATCCGTGGGCGCTAGTTGGCCTCAAAGAAAGTTAAGTCGAATCATCCGCGCATTTGAAGACGCCGGCGCGCGGCTTTCCCGGATTCTGCTTCGTGTTCCGTGAGCGATGATTTATGATCCGGCTCCTTTGATTTCATAGACCAAACCAACCTGGAGTTAATATGAACATCGCGGAACGTCTACGGCAATTGAGGATTATTCCCGTCGTCAGTTTGCCGAAGTTAGAACACGCCCTGCCTCTGGCGGAAAGCCTGCTCGCGGGCGGATTGCCCTGTGCCGAAATCACCTTTCGCACGGCGGCGGCGGCGGAAGCCATCGAACAAATTGCCAAGCATTTTCCCGCACTAATTCTCGGCGCGGGAACCGTGCTGACTATCGCGCAAGCCCAACGCGCGCTGGATTGCGGTGCCCAATTTCTGGTCTCGCCTGGCACAAATCCCACAACCGTGGAGTTTTGTTTGGCCAAAGGCGCAACGATTTTCCCCGGCGTCTGCACACCGACTGAAGTCGAGTTGGCGCTGTCGAAAGGTGTGGATGTGCTGAAATTCTTTCCGGCGGAGCCGGCAGGCGGCATCAATTTTTTGAAAGCCCTCTGCGCGCCTTACGGACAGGTGCAGTTCATTCCCACCGGCGGCATTGACGCAAAAAACATCGGCCAGTATCTGGCCTTCAAACAGGTGGTGGCTTGCGGCGGAAGCTGGATGGTCAAGTCTGACTTATTGGAAGCCGGAGATTTCGCCACGGTCAGGCAACTCGCCGCCGAAGCCGTCGCGCAAGTCCGCGAGCACCGCCTGACACTCAACACCTGACACCCAACACCTGCAATACCTGGCACCTATCACCTAAATGAGTGTTCG
>CAZRXE010001070.1:0-4125 GCA_964603695.1 uncultured Heliomicrobium sp. | reverse complement strand
GACGGCGCTGGTCGTCGCAGCCAGATTCCTGCTTCCCGCCCCAATCATTGCCGCGAAGAAATAACCTCAGCGTCCGCTGAGTTTCTGATTGATGATTTTGCGCAGGCTGTCGAGCGTAGTTTTTTCGTTTTCGATTTGTTGGCCGTCAATAAACAGCGTAGGCGTGCCGGTGACGCCCAGCGAGCTTCCGCGCCGCATATCCGCCGCCACGGCAGCGTTCACTTGCGGGCTGTCCATATCGCGTTTGAACCGATCCACATCCAATCCCAATTGCTGAGCGAAGCCGGCCGCCATCGGGCGCAAGTCCGGCAGGTCCTGCCAGAGCTTTTGATTTTCGTAAAGCAGATCGTGCATTTCCCAGAATTTGTTTTGCAGTCGCGCAGCCATCGCGGCGTGGGAGGCATCAAGCGCGTTTTTGTGAATCTGCGTGAGCGGGAATTGATAGAAGATGAGGCGGAGGCGGTCGCCGTATTCGTTTTTCAGTTTCTTGATGTCTGGATGAATGATGCCGCAGGGCGGGCACTGGTAATCGCCGAATTCTTCCAGGGTGACGACACCTTTGGGCGCGGTCGCGATTTGCGGATTGGTGGGCGTGGGAGTGGGCGAAGCCGCCGATTTGGGAGCTTCCGGTTGCGAGGAACGAAACAGATAAGCGCCCGCGCCGAAGGCTGCCGCCAGAACGAACGCGATGATGACGAAAGGCAAATAGCGTTTCATTGAGACTTTGATCCTTTGTTATTTGTCGGGAAATTGAAACCGCCGATTTCGGATATTGCGCTGGCGGGATTTCGGCCATAAAAATAAAGCAACGCGCTTGATTGTCAATGCTTGCGGCTTTTCGGCGCGGCTTCTTTCGAGGCGGTCTCGATCATCGAAGGCATTCCGATGTGCTGGTTGCAACGCCGCCCCGGCAAGACGCGACGGCGACAAGGCGTGCCGCGACGGGTTCGCGCGCCGCACAGCACGCGGGTTTCAGTTGAAGATTGCGGATTGGCCAAAGGCGTCGGACCTGAATGAACAATGGAATCACGCGCCGATGAGGCCGGCGGCGGAAACTGCGCGCGGTTCTTTCGATAGCCGTTGTAGCTGAACGCGAAGACCACCAGTGAGGCGGCAAACAACAACCCGGCCAGCGGCGTCACCAAACGCCGCTGATTCAGCCGCGCCGCGCACGCATCGCAAAAATAGCGCGGACGAAAGCCCACGCGAGGCGCAAGCGAATTGCCGCATTCGGCGCAAAAATTGGCCTGATAAAAAGGGCTGCGCATGAACGATTGAATCTCCGCTGAAAGCTTTGGGGTGGCGCGGCGGAGTATAGCGCAGGGAAGTTGCCTCGGATACGGCGCGGACTTATCATCGCCGCGCTTTTTTCAACCACGCTTTCACTCAAGAAAACTCAATGCTGAAGGAAAAGACCATGCTTCGACTCTGTCTAGTCGTCTGTGCCTGTCTGTTAATGCCCGCCGGTTCGTCCGCGCAAACCAAATCAAAACCCTCGACGGTGCGAGTGCTGATGCAAACCGAACTCGGTGACATCGAACTGGAACTCGACGCCAAACGCGCGCCCGGCACAACGGAAAACTTTCTGAAGTACGTTGACGCAGGCCATTACAACGGCGGACGCTTTCACCGCACGGTCAAACTCAACCCCGACAACCAGCCGAACAACACAGTCAAAATCGAAGTCATTCAAGGTGGCGTCAATGCCGAAAAGGCCAAAGAAGGTTTCGGCGCGATCCCGCTGGAACGCACCGGCGTCACCGGGCTGAAACACAAAGACGGCGTTATTTCGATGGCGCGTTCATCTGCGGATTCGGCAACGTCTGATTTCTTTATCTGCCTCGGCGACCAGCCGGAGCTTGATTTCAACGGCAAGCGCAACGCCGACGGACAAGGCTTCGCGGCATTCGGCAAAGTGGTCAAGGGCAGGGAAGTCGTCAGGAAGATTCATCAAGCGCCCTACGACAAGCAGGCGCTGACGCCGCCCATCAAAATTCTCAACGCCAAACGGCTCAACTAATTTTTCAGGAGATCCCCAAGTGAAACGAAAACTCTTCGCTCTTTCGCTGTTCGCCTGCCTGCTGTCAGTCACGGCGTTCGCGCAGCAATCGAAAACCGTCGCCATTAAAGCCGGTCGCGTGCTGGACGTGCGCACGGGCCAGATGATCCAGAACGCTTTCATCCTGATTGAAGGCGAACGCATCATCGCCGTCGGCGCGAACGTCAACGTACCCGCCGGAGCCGAAGTCATTGATCTGAAAACCATGACCGTGTTGCCCGGTTTGATTGACAGTCACACGCATTTGACGGGCGATCCGGGCATTGGCGGATTGGCGGGATTGACGAAATCCGTTCCGCGTCAAACGCTGACCGGCGCGAAAAACGCGCGCATCACTTTGCTGGCCGGCTTCACGACGGTGCGCAACGTCGGCGCGGCGGGATACTCCGACATAGCCCTGCGCGACGCCATCAACGCCGAAGACGTTCCCGGCCCGCGCATCGTCGCGTCAGGGCCAAGTCTGGGCATCACCGGCGGCCACTGCGACGAAAGCTATTTGCCCTGGGAATACCAACACAAAGCCGACGGCGTGGCCGACGGCGTGGAAAGTGTGATGGCCAAAACCCGCGAAGTCATCAAGTACGGCGCCAATGTCATCAAGTTCTGTTCGACCGGCGGCGTGCTTTCGCTCGGTGACGATCCTAAAGCCGCCGAATTCACCTTTGAAGAAATGAAAACCATTGTGGCTGAAGCCCATCGCCTGGGCCGCAAAGTCGCCGCGCATGCCCACGGCGGCGAAGGCTTGAAACAAGCAGTGCTGGCCGGCGTGGATTCCATCGAACACGGAACCTACATTGACGACGAAGGCATCCGCCTGATGAAAGAAAAAGGCACGTACCTGGTTCCGACCATTTACCTGACCGATTGGTTTTTGGAGAACTACGAAAAGCTGGGCCTGCCGCCGCAGATCATCGCCAAAGCCAAAGAAGTCATGCCCGCCATGAAAAAGAATCTGACACACGCCATTCAACAAGGCGTGCCGGTCGCCTTTGGAACCGACGCCGCCGTTTATCCGCACGGTTTGAACGCGCGCGAATTCGCCGTGCTGGTGCGCATGGGATTGACGCCGATTCAAGCGATTCAAACCGCGACGGTTCATGCTTCAAAGCTGCTCGACCGCGCAGACAGCATTGGCGCGGTCGAAATCGGAAAATACGCCGACCTGATTGCCGTCGAAGGCGACCCGACCAAAGACGTCACCGAACTGGAACGCATCAAGTTCGTGATGAAAGGCGGTGTGGTGTTCAAAAAATAAGGAGACCGATGGACATTCAAGTGTTTTCAATCCGACAAGTCCGCGATCAAATCACGCAGCCTTACGCGCCGGTCACGCTGGCCAACGTGGACGACTTCGCCATTCGATTGGTGAAGTTCCAGGGCGAATTTGAACGCTGGCACGCGCACGACAATGAAGACGAAAGCTTCATCGTGCTGGAAGGCGACATCCTGTTTCAGACCGAACAGGGCGATTTCCTGCTCAAAGGCGGCGAAGGCATAGTCATTCCCAAAGGCTTGCGTCATTGCCCGAAAGCCGCCGGCGAAGGCGCTATGCCATTGGCGTTGATTATCGAACGCGCCGAAACCAAACGGCTCGGCGATTGATTCAGACCGGTTGCGTGTGACCTGGAAGAATCCGCCGTCAGGCAAAGGCGTTGCCGAAAAAATGAAAAACGTGGGACGGACTTTAGTCTGTCCCACTCTTTCCGAGGATCAATCATGAACCGCAAACTTCACTTGTTCGTCGCGTTCGCGCTGGTTTTGACCGGTGCGTTGGCGCTTTACCCGCGAGCGCAAGCTCAGCAAAAAATGACCAAAGCTGACATTGATCGTATGATGACGCAGCTTTCCAATTGGGGACGCTGGGGCAAGGACGATCAGCTTGGCGCGCTCAACCTGATTACCGCCGCCAAACGCAAACAGGCCGCTGCGCTGGTCAGGGAAGGCGTTACGGTTTCGCTGGCGCGCGACACCAACAGCGATACCGAAGCTGACAATCCAAATCCATTCCAACACGAGATGAACGCCACCGGTGCTGACGCCGCCGGTCAGTGGAGCGTGGATACTCT